>JBFHPN010000254.1:0-4372 GCA_041592735.1 Oleiphilaceae bacterium
CTGGGCAACATCTATATAGACAAACTTACAAAATTGCTGCAACTGGTCGATCTCTTCCTGGCTGTTAATCAAGAAACCCTGAAACAAAAAGGGCGTCTCCAGCCAGGGCCGGTCAAGCTCATCGACATACATACCGATGGTTAACTGATCGGTAGAGATCTTTTCTCTAAGCAGTTTTTTATTTGTTTGAATCTGATGATAATTATGCTCACCGATACTCATATATCCGCCCTGAACGTGCACGCGCCGAACTGCTATCACTAACAGCAGAAAAATCTTTCTCTAAGTTTAGTTCAAACTCTAGATAATGCTCAGGGTTTATACACAAGAAATGATTAAAATTTACATTTCATGAGCGTGTCACCAGCAATCGACCACGACGATTTTCTATATCCAGCCAATACTGGTATTTGTAGTAAGTGATTTCGACAGTTCTCAAACTGCCATCAGACTTAAACCCGAACAGGATGCTGACAGGCTTATTCTGCAGCATCTGCTCACCAGTCACGGTTTGCACAACAAAATCCAGGCTGTAGCTAATGCGCTCTCCCTCTTTACCCAACCAGGTGCTGACGCCATGATCGCCCATCACCTCAACAATATGATTCCTCATAGGCAGACGCTCAAGATCTATACCGGGCAGACTAAAAAACATCTCCAATTGCGCATCACTCAGCTCGTAGTCGTCTGAGCAGATAGAGCGCAGAATGGCATCTACCAGCGCGGGTGGAAACAAACGCCCCAGACGATCATCAAACTCAGCAGAACGTAATAGCGGCGTCTTGCCGAGCAAGTGATAAGCCAGCGTAAAGTTGAATGTACCGCCTGGTGACTTCGAATTAACGAAAGCACTTAGCTGCAATTTAAATTCATCTTCCTTTAACTCATTCTCATGCGAATAAAGGCTGGCAAAGGGCGCTGCATTTAAATAACGAAGTAACACCGGACGATCCAGAACAGGATCAGAAAAGTCTATTCTCAAAGGCTGTTCAGATGTTTTATCCGGCGCAGTAATGAGGATATATTGATCAAAATCGCAGAATTGATCTGCGAACTTATATAAAACCCAATATCGGCAGCCGCTGATAAGCGGAATGAAAAGCAGGATAATGAGGATGCGTTGCATTACTTTCACGACCTTGTAGTGATTTGCAGACCAGCGAAACAAGCAAATACCGGCAGTTAAATTCAAGTATGCCGAATAAATGTAAAAAATCATAAAATTAACGTGCCTGGCTCACCGATCTTTCAATTCCGGCTTCAAGCAAGCGACGATCTCAGGTATCCTTTCGCACCATTTAATTTAACTTCTTTTGAGTGCTTTTTTACATTTACGTTTCTAGGACGGAATCAATATGAAACCTTTAAGCTTGGCAGATCAACTTTTTCTCTGGCTCGAAAAAAGACAGCAACCGATGCATGTTGGCGGGCTGCAATTATTTGATTTTCCAAACGGGGCCGGCCCCAAATATGTCACGGAACTCGCTGAATATATGTATTCTTTTCAGCAACCCATTACGCCTTTTAACCTCCGTTTAAAAACCCGTTTCGGCCAATACTACTGGGAAGAAGATACCCAATTCGATCTGGAACATCATTTCCGCCATAGCGCCCTGCCCAAACCTGGACGCATTCGTGAATTATTATCCCTGGTCTCGGTAAAACACAGCGCCTTGATGGATCGTGAGCGCCCGATGTGGGAGTGTCACTTAATTGAAGGCATAAAGGGTCGTCAATTCGCCATGTATTATAAAGCTCACCATTGTCTGTTCGATGGTGTCGCTGCGATGAGAATGACCAACAAACTGATGTCGGAAGACCCGAATGCAAGAGATTTACCGCCATTATGGGCAATCCCGGAAACTGAGAAGAAACGCTCTTCACCCCTCACCCAAACCAATATTATTTCCAGCCTGGCCACGATTGCAGGTGAGGCCGGCAAACAGATTTCAACCATTCCTACACTGGTTAAAGAAGTTAGCCATGCGATCAATCAAGCTCGCACAAACCCGGATTACGTCTCTGCTTTTCAGGCACCACCTAGTATATTGAATAAGCCGATTACCGGATCACGTCGTTTTGCGGCCCAGTCTTATCCTTTATCCAGATTTAAACTATTGGCCAAAAAGCTTGATGCCACGCTCAATGATGTGGTTCTGGCTGTATGCGGCAGCGCGCTAAGAAACTATTTAATTAGCCAGAATGAATTACCTGACAAGCCTTTAATCGCCATGGTACCCATGTCTATGCGCAAGGATGACAGCACCTCCGGCAACCAGATCGCAATGATCCTGGCCAGCCTGGGCACTCATATTGCTGATCCTTACAAACGCCTGCAGCAAGTAAAGAATTCCGTTAAAGATTCAAAAGAGCGTTATGCCCAGATGAGCCTTGCAGAAGCCATTAACTATACTGCGTTAACCCTGGCACCTGCTGGCTTGAATATGCTTACCGGTCTATCTGATCGCTTACAGGCCTTTAATGTCGTCATCTCGAATGTTCCCGGCCCAAGCAAGGAACTCTACTGGAATGGCGCCAAACTCAAAGGTATGTATCCGGTTTCAATACCGCTCGATAGAATTGCCCTGAACATTACTTTAGTGAGCTACGTGGATCAGCTAGAATTCGGCTTCACTGCCTGCCGCCGAACCTTGCCATCCATGCAACGCCTGTTGGATTATGTGCAAATGGGCATCGAAGAACTTGAAATCGCTGCAGGCCTCTAAGCCTCAAACAATCTGAAAATAAGGTTATTAGTACAATGACAAACTCAAAAGAGACGCCGGTTCACGCTCAATCAACCAAACCGGAGAGCCATGAAGCCAAAGCCAGTTATGGTTTTGGCTGGCAGTTTGGCCGACAACTTCATAAAAATCGCTTTGAAGGTCTTGATATTGAGTTTGTCATCCAGGCAATGCGCCAATGCTATGCCGGCCAACCTTCTGTACTAAGCGATGATGAAGTGAATGAAGCCTTTGATCTGCTTAAGGAAAAGCGCATCCAGATCGAAAAAGAACGGGCAGAAAAATATCAGACTCTGAGCCAGACCTTTCTGGATGCAAATGCCAAACGTGAAGGTGTTTTGGTAACCGCATCAGGATTGCAATATGAAATTCTGGAGGCTGGCAACGGTGACATACCCAGAGACAAGGCCCGTTTGAGGATTCATTATCATGGTTCATTCATCGATGGTCAGGTATTCGACAGCTCAATCACGCGAAATGAGCCTGCTGAATTCAGCCTCGATCAGGTTATTAGTGGCTGGGCTGAAGCGTTGTCATTGATGCCGGTCGGCTCCAAATGGCGCATAGTGGTACCTCCCTCACTGGCCTATGGCGAAGCCGGCTATCCACCAGCCATTCCCCCGAATGCTGCCTTGATTTTTGAAATTCACCTGATGGCAATTTTGTAGACGGTCGGATGCATTATGCATCCGATTGAAATAAGCATCCCGCTAATACCGGCCAATGCGCCGACCAGCCCTGTGTCGGAGAAAGCTTAAATTCGCTGCGAACATATTGATGAATCCGGCCTTCTATATTCAGGGACAATAAATTAGCGCCACTGATACCTGTTAATCTGAGTTTTTTCTGCTCCCGTATTTCAGCTTCGCGCAAGACTTGGCGTAACTCCGTTTCCAGGCGAGCAAAAAATTGGGCTGCACGCTGACGCATTTTTGGTTTTTCACCTGCCAGCCCACCTCCGGCCAACAAGGCGCACATGCCGGGATTTTTTTCTGAGAAGGCTAAAACAAAAATTAATATGCGCTGCAAGCGTTCAATGGCCGTCGGCACTTCATGATTAATTAATTTGATGCGCGCGAATACGGTTTCTTCAATATACTCCAGTAAACCCTCAAACATCTTACCCTTGCTGGGAAAGTGTCTGTAAAGGGCGGCTTCAGTCACGCCCACCTCTGCCGCTAATCGCGCCGTCGTGATACGTTCACCAGGATTTTGCTCAAGCATTTCTGCCAGCACCTGAAGGATCTGTTGTCGGCGATTAGGTTTACTCTTCTTTTCGGTGGCAACTTTCTCAGTCATAACGACGGCATTCCTGTCAGGTGAAAGCGTTTTTCGTACTAAATTCCGGGCATTATTCACGGGCATCACATCGCCCAATAAACGCCATATATATGCGTTAGCATTTGCAGGCAGTAAAGCTTCAAATAGCGCAGCTTAACATGCGCTAATTAATCAAGCCCTCTATCGGAGATGAGGCGGAAGCGTAAAGCTTTCTGGGCATTCTGCCAGCCAGATAGGCATGACGTCCACTCTCAACGGCTAAACGCATGGCATGCGCCATACGCACCGGTTCTCTCGCTGCTGCGATAGCGGTGTTCATCAACACGCCATGACAGCCCAATTCCATA
>JBFHPN010000255.1:0-4371 GCA_041592735.1 Oleiphilaceae bacterium
AGGCCTGAAGTTTCAGGAAGGTCGCTCCCAGATAGAAATACTGGAAGGCGGAAAAATGAAAATCTATATGCCAACCGAAATTGAACGTATCAGTATGGAGAATATTCGCGTAAAAGGCGATGACAGTGGGGCAAGTTTCGGCAGTATATACATTTCCGATATTCGTTATCATCCTGATTCAAATTATACTATCAGCGCGAAATAAACAGTTTATATGGGCAAATAGCGATATAAATATGATAAAAAAACGAGCCATGCGCTCGTTTTTTATTGGCAAGCGTAAATAGTCAAATAACCCATCGAATTAAACTTGCATAGGCTTTAGTAAACGCCTGTTTAAGCCTGTCTGAAATACACCCAAATAATATGAAAACCAAATTTTGATTTTATCGGCCCATGTAAGGTCTTGATGGGCATGGTGAAAATTACTTTATCAACGCTTGGAACAAGATCGCCTTTTCGTATTTCACCTAAATCACCCCCACGCTTTTTGCTAGGGCAAAGCGAATGTTTTTGAGCCAGTTTGCTGAAATCGGCTCCCTGATTTAATTCTTTAAGCAGTGCTTCTGCAGAAGCGCGATCTTTCAGCAATATGTGTTTAGCCATGGCAAGTGGCATATCAGCTCCTAAATTGATTCTGGTTTTAGCGTCGCTTCTGCAAATATAAATGCATCCCGCCTTTATTAGATAGTGTTATTTGTGCTTGTGGCTCAAAAACCTGATCTGCATCCGGTTGAATACTAAATCGATGTAGCACGCTAGCCAGAATTAATTTTGCTTCCATCATGGCGAAGGATTGACCAATGCAGACTCTTGGACCGCTTCCGAATGGTATATAGGCATGTTTGGGAATGGTTCTCTCACGTTCAGGCGAAAAACGTTCGGGATCAAATTTATCAGGTTCTGGAAAATATCTGGCATTAAGATGATTGGCGTAGGGTGAAATAAACACAACTTTGTTTTTCGGGAATAAGTAGTTGCCAACGGTTGTATCACGATTTGCTTGTCGGGCATTTAATGTCCATGCCGGTGGCAATAAACGCATGGCTTCTTTCAGAACCATTTCGGTATAAGTTAAATGCTCAAGATGTTCAAAACGCGCGCCCTCCATTCCAAGGACTTGATCCAGCTCGCTCTGAAGGCGTGCCTGTATTTCCGGGTGGTGACTCAGTAAGTACATAGCCCAGGTTAAGGCATTAGACGTTGTTTCGTGTCCGGCAAAGAATAGGGTGATCATTTCATCCATGATTAAGTTGTTGTCCATGACAGAGCCATCTTCATAGCGTGCATCCATCAACATGGATAACATATCCAGGTGTTTCGGTTCGCCCTGAGCTATCTCTTGGATGTTGGCTTCAGATCGACGATGTTCAATGATTTTGACCATTGTATCATTCAGTTTTTTACGGGCACGATTAAGCTTCATGTTAGTGGGCGTTGGCACCCAGTTTGGAAAATCGATCATGTGATTGAATTGCTCATCAATGCAATTCTGAATGATTTTCATGCTTTTGCCGATTTCACCGGCTTGGACTGCCATTTCCTGCATATCCATATTGAAGAGTGTTTTACAGACGATATACATGGTTAATTGAAACATATCGTTGCTGATATCCCGAGACCCTGAGTCCCAATCAGCGGTAAATGCCGACGTATAATCACTCATGGTCGTGGCGTAGGACTGAATGCGTCTGAAATGAAAACCAGGTTGTATGAGTTTACGTTGTGTTTTATGGTGTTGGTAATTGTTATTAGTGACTAATCCACGGCCTAGTACTCGTCCCATTATCAGAGCATCCCGGTCTGATTTACGGAAGTTTTGAATCTCCTTAACGAGTATGTCATGAGCCAGTTCGCCATCTGTAATCAGTACCACATTTAAACCGGCAAAGTTGAATTCAACCAGCTGGTCATATTGATTGGCTAAGCGTGCAAAAAAATTAATGGGGCTTTTAATAAAAGCCGGAAGCGATCCAAGCAGCGGGATACCTTTCTCAAAAGGCACAGGTTCTGTTGTTTGCAGATTGATAACGCGAGCACTTGAGCTTGAAAAAAGCGGAAACGAAAAAGATTGACGAGTGGCAGACGATAAATAGCGCCCAGGAATAAGGGCTTGAAAATCAAATCCTGACATAGTTATTCCCCTTTAATTGTTTTTATAAGAGACCTGAATAGTCGATATCCGTAATTAGGGTAAGACTATGACACAAAACGTGACTGCTGGTCACGTTTTGTTGTTGGATTTCTAATTTCCAGAAATGGGATAATTCACTAGAAGTTTTAAAATAGCTAACCGGCCCGCTAGAGCAGTGTTTTTGACATTCTTATGAGGTTATTCTTTGGGGCATCTCACTAATAAGACATCACATTTTGCCAGATTAAGTATTTTGTGGGCCGTTGACCCCAAAAGGAGTTCTAGCCCGTGGCGGCTATGGCTGCCTGCAATAATTAAATCGCACGACAGATTTTCTGCTTGTTTTAAAATACTGGGTGCAGGCGAGCCAAAGGTAATGATAAGGTCAGAAGGATTTAATCCCGCCGCTTCTATATGAGGCTTTAAGTAATCACCTGCAGACTGAGCCAAGGCTTCCTGATCAAGTGGTGGCGGGATTTGACCGGGGCTGCCAGCCCAATCCGCAATGATCAGATCTAGTACGACATGCACGATATGCAGTTTTGCCTGGGGATTCATAGTCGCCATTGCAGCGGCCTTAGCAAGAACTTTTTTGGCATCCTGACCACATTCCACCGAGACCAGGATAGATTTATACATACTCATAGCGCCTCCCGCTTGTTATTTTATAGGTACATGCCAGACAGTTTACGCTAGCCATAAATGATCTGCCTGACATAGATCAATTCTGCTTTATATATACTTCCAGACCTGGAAAACAAAACATGTGCTGTTTATTTTTGCAGCAGATCAGCTAACTCGGCCCGGTTACTAATATCAAGTTTTTGGTAGATACGGTATAAATGATTACTCACCGTAGACGGTGATAACGCTAATTTTTTAGCAATTTGCTTAAAACTTAAACCCTGGGTCACACCTTCCACCACTTCACGCTCTCTATGCGTGAGTTTATCTATCGCTGAGCTTTCCCTGATACTGACACGATACAAATCACCGAGCGCTTCGATACCTATAATCAAATCCCCCATATGATAGGTATTTAGCGTCAGATCAAATGGAAACTGATTCAGCCCATGCTGTGGAAAATACTGCTCCATTAAGTCAATAAACGCATGTTCCGCCTGGTGATAAATGCCTTGTTTATCACAAATAGCATGATAAGCGTGTACATCAGAACGTTCCTTCAGGCTTAAAAAACAAGCATGTGCAGCAGCTTCAACCAAATGATACAACAGTCGCTGGTGATTATTTTTTTCTTGCTGGCGGAAACGTTCCTCGGCATTAGAGCGATAAAGGCTCAGCAGGGTATAGATGCCTGTTCTGGAACAAATATGAATGGAACTCAGTATCCTGTGTATGCCGTAAGGCTGAAACACTTGCTTAAAGATGTCCGATTGATAGAACGCTTCATCATCAATCACATCTGCCATATCAATGGCGGATCCTATGTTTCTGAATAAGGTTTTTCGTATCGGATTAATAGACAGATTCTCCAGGAGAAGATCCGGAAAATGCGTCGGTAAACCAATGGTGGTGTGTGTATGGAACGTACGGGTGCTCAGGTGACCTGTACTCCAAATAGCAGCATCATAGGCAATCAGAGTTTGTATTTCCGTCAGCGCCCACTCTCTATAATGCGCAATAGTGATATCTTTTGTTGATCGATATAAGCGGCTTATTAAGCTTTCTAACTGATGCATAACTACGCTAGGACCTTTTTCTCAAAGGATTAGGTTAATTTTACTATCCTTACTTTAGTTCATATCTGTCAGACTCACTATACTGAAATAACCATGATGGCTGAGCGCAGCATCTTGATATAGATAAAGGATCACTTATGAGCAAAAAAAAATACGATGTATTAATCGTGGGAGCAGGCATTGCCGGCTTGGTCTGCGCTTATGAATGTCTGAATAAGGGATTGGATGTGTGTATCGTTGATAGAGATACAGCTGACAATATCGGAGGCTTAGCGCGCTGGGCGTTTGGCGGCATGGCATTAGTCGACACGCCCTTACAGCGCAAGATGGGAATACATGACAGCCCGGAGATTGCACTGCGTGACTGGCACTCGTTTGCCCGTTTCGATGCTGCGGATGTGTGGCCAAAACAATGGGCGCAAGCCTATGTGAATGAGTCTTCCGAAAAAGTCTACCACTGGCTGACAGGCTTAGGGCTTAAATTTTTCCCGGCCGTCAATTGGGTAGAGCGGGGCATGTATGGCGATGGCAATAGTG
>JBFHPN010000256.1:0-4343 GCA_041592735.1 Oleiphilaceae bacterium
ACTCGCAATCTGTACGTTTCATTACCGGGCATCTTAAAAACAATACCTGTGATCTGCCTTGGCACGAATTTGTTCAGCCTCATCAGACACTGGTTTTTTATATGGGTTTGGTTGGGCTGCCACTGATCTCCCGGTCTTTGATGGCACATGGTATGGCAGAATCAACGCCAATTGCTCTGGTATCCAAAGGGACTACGCGAGAGCAGAAGGTCATCACCGGAACGCTGGCAACCATCGTTGCACAAGTAGAAGACGCTAAACTGGCGGCACCCACCTTAATTATTATTGGCGATGTTGTGAAGCTCCGTGAAAAGCTCAAGTGGCAAAATTAACAGGTCAGCACAAAAAAAAGCGGCTAATATTATGCCGCTTTTTTTAGGTTTTATGCGTTCATCTGCGTGCAATCAATTACTTAAATAAATGCACCGCCAGATTCTGAGAACGCCTTATGGGCAGTTAGCGTTTGGGCAGCACATCTTTGAGTTTAACGTGAAGCTCTCGAATGGCTTTTTCTGTTGTTTCCCAATCTATACAGGCATCTGTTACAGATACACCGTATTTAAGCTGAGTCAGGTCGGCTGGGATAGACTGATTACCAAAGTTCAGGTTGCTTTCAACCATCAGACCGATAATTGACTTGTTTCCATCAAGTATCTGATTGCACACATCATGCATAACCAACGGCTGTAGATTGGCATCCTTGTTTGAGTTGGCATGGCTGCAATCAATCATAATGTTCTTTTTCAGGCCGGACTTTTCTAGTTCCTGTTCACACAAGGCAACGCTGACCGAATCATAATTCGGTTTACCGCCACCGCCGCGCAAAACAACGTGAGAATAAGGATTCCCCTTGGTACGAATAATGGACACTTGACCTTCCCGGTTAATACCCAGGAAACTATGGGGATGTGCCACAGAGTTCAAGGCATTCATGGCAACGCTCAAGCCACCATCGGTGCCGTTTTTAAAGCCGATCGCTACAGAGAGACCACTGCTCATTTCCCGGTGCGTTTGTGATTCGGTGGTTCGGGCACCAATGGCTGACCAGGAAATGGTATCTTGCAAATATTGGGGTGAAATCGGGTCCAGGGCTTCAGTCGCTGCGGGTAAGCCTAGCTCTGCAATATCAATCAGCAATTGTCTGCCGATATGAAGACCTTGCTGAATATCAAATGAGTCATCAAGATGAGGATCGTTAATCAGGCCTTTCCAGCCAACCGTGGTTCTTGGCTTTTCAAAGTAGACGCGCATAACGATATAGAGCGTATCGCTGACTTCATCTGCCAGTGTTTTTAGTTTTTGTGCATATTCTTTAGCGGCTTTAATATCATGAATCGAGCAGGGGCCAACCACAATAAATAAGCGGTGATCTTTTCTGTCCAGAATATTATTGATGGTCTGACGGCCTTCCGAGACTGTTTTAATGGCTGCTTCGGATAAGGGGATTTCAGTTTTCAGTTGTTCTGGCGTGATTAACAGTTCTTGTGAAGCAATATTCACATTCTCTAATTGTTGAGTCATCTTGGTCTCTACTTATTAAGTCTTAAATGTATTGCATTCTTATACAAAAGTCAGATTTGTTGCATAGTAAATTGATCAGCTATGTTGCTGTATTCGTTGCCGTATTGCAATGATCGTAAACAAGTTAACGATATTTTTTATTCAGATTTCCACATAGCGCACTATACTGTTTAATTCATATATTCTTAATGTGATTAAATCTGACCCGTCAACCTGATGATCAATAACCTGATGCCTGATTTATTGCTTAGCTGCTTAGGAACCCTGTCGTAATTATGAGCAAATCAAAATGGGAAAGTTCCTTATTTCGGCTTCTAATTCAACATTTACGCGTGCCAGAGCTGGTATATCCTTTTGAGCTGGGCTCCTCTGAAGCCTTGGTTGAACGAAAAAAACAGACAGCATTATTGATCGAAAAGTGCCGGTTAGATGCGTTGTCTGAAGCACCCAATCTGGTTGAGATGTTAAATATCTGTTTCAATGATAAGGGCTGTTTTGCTCAGGCTAATAATCTGGCGTTTTGTCTGGATCGGGTTTTTGATGTCTGGATAAGAAAAAGCAACTTTTCGGATGAGCTAAGCGTAATATTAAGCAACTGGCGCTTTCTGATTTTCAAATTCGCCCTGCCGGGTTATGTTCAGAACCTTAGTTCGGATTCCCTCAGGCAACATGAACAGCAAATTGGCGAGTTCATTAAGTTGATGGATTCTATCGGGCGCTATGCCTTAGCCTGGAGCCCGAACCCGAAACGTTCCAAGCGCATATTCCTGGATCACCTTGATTATCTGTCCTCATTAATGGACGGGCACACCACTAAAGATGCACAGGATGAGCTTTTTGATTCAGATTGGTTGAGTGTTCAGTGGCTCTCTTTTCTTGAAAAACAGAAAGATAAGGTAGCTAAAATAACCGAAAGACTGATTCAGAGTGAAACCCAAAAGAATCACTGTCAATTTAGTCTTTGGCTGGCCTTTCATTACTTGAATATAATTTTTAAGAACCGCTCTTTGCCTAAAGTGGTTCAAAACTTTTTAAGCGCTTATTGGGTTTATGTCGTTGCTCAGCATATTGAAAAAACCTTACCGGATCATTTGAATTCCCGTGAAGCAATCGTCGTAGGATCTTTTAATGCTGAATTGGATCAATGTTGTAAAAATATTGTCCGCGTTTTCTGTCATAAGGGTGAAAGTGGTTTTCAGGTAGCGGACCAATTGATTGATGATTTGCAGGAGATGGCAAAAGACATACCCATGCTGGTTTCTAACAGTTATTTAGATACATCAGAAAACACCAGTTTTTTTTCTATTGAAACTATGTGGCAAGAACTTTCGGAGAGTTTATTGGCACGCTTGCAAGATCAGCTTGATGCGTCAACGCATACGTTTGTCCCTTTAAGTCTCCCTGAACATTTAAACAATACCTTTGGAGGCATTGAACAGTTTAAAGCGAACGGTATCCCTTTTGAGGCATTGAATATTGGTATTCACGACTGGTTTGACATGTCGGATCAGGATGAAATGATCAAAATGACCCTTGTCAGTAATTTTGCGCAGTCGCAACAACTATTATTCTCAAATTATCTTGGTATGAAGGCGGCTCAATTAAGCTACAGTGAGTTTCAGCAGAAAATACAGAGTGGACAGATCAAAAAGCTAGCAAAAACCCCTTTGTTTTCGTCCGTCTTTGATCAGGCAGTAAAAGGCTTGTCCAAAATAGCTGAAAATCAGAAAGCTGCGCGTTTAAAAGCGGCAGAAAAAGCGAAAGCAGAGGCAGAAAAATTACTTGAAGACCGTCAAAAAGCTGAACTCTTGTCGCAAGAACGCGCCCAAGAAATTGCCGAGCGGACTAAACAAATGCTTGCTAAACGCGCAGATAAAGCCCGTGTAGAAAAGGAATCTGCCGTTCTGGCTTTGTTGAAATCCTTTAATCTTGGTGCCTGGGTAGCGATTCATGATAATGGTGAAGCCCAGCGTTTTAAATTGGTGGTTAAACTGGCGGCAACAGGTAAATATGTGTTTGTTGATCGCTTGGGTATCAAAAAACGGGAGTTCCTCGAGCAGGATCTCGTGAATAGTATCGTGAACAAACAGATCGAAATTCTTAGTGATGGTGCAGAATTTGAAGACAGCCTGGAGCGTGTGGTTAGCAGATTAAGGCTATCAAAATAAAAACAAAAAAATCCCAATAGGGTAATCGGAACGTTGTTAAGAGAGCAGGACATGAGCGAAAAATTCTATAAAAAGTACTTTAATGTTGATGAGAAAAGGGAAGAGGCGCGAATAAATATCTCTGCCAATATTTTCATCGAAACAGTTTCACCAGAGCCAGGCTCGACGATAGAACCGGTTATTGTTGAATGTGAATGTGTGGATCTGTCTGCCAACGGTTTACAGGTTATTGTGCCGGAACCATTGGTGAGTGGTGCCATACATACCTTAATCATAGACATTCACAATGACCCAAAGATCTATCGTCTGATTGCTGAGGTGAAATGGGTGAAGCCCTATAAGTCAGATTTTCTGACAGGACTGATGCTGTATGACTCAGAGGGAACACAGATCGTTGACTGGAAATTCATGATGAGCCGCTATTTAAATTAATCGCTAAGCCGCTGTGAGATGAACTTGCGATAGTGCATTGCATTCAGCGAGCAAGTATCGCTACTGCTCGCCGTATCGCTTACTCCGCATCCATCAGTATCACTTCTTCTTCACCCGAAGCATCCGAAGGGGGCGTTCCGAACAAGGCTTCCTGGTTAAATTCACTGGCGGCATCCTGAATAGAGAATCCTCCACCTGTGCCCAGGCCATCTATCGAGGGGA
>JBFHPN010000257.1:0-4332 GCA_041592735.1 Oleiphilaceae bacterium
CCGGAATTTACCCACACCCTATGTGCAGAATGGGAAAACATAGCGCAAGATGCCGCGACAGAGTACACCCGCGTCGCCTTGTTGAGAACCGGCATTGTGTTGACGCCTAAGGGAGGTGCGCTGGCAAAAATGTTACCGGCTTTTCGCATGGGCGCAGGTGGTCCTATTGGTTCGGGTCAGCAAGTTATGTCCTGGATTCATATTGAAGACATGATACGCGCGATTCTGTTTGTTTTAGATCATGAAGCGATTTCAGGGCCGGTAAATATGACGGCACCGGGTGCAGTGCCAAATGAAGTTTTTTCTCGTACTTTAGCTGGCACTTTACACCGCCCATGCCTGTTTCGCGTGCCTGCTGTCGTGCTTAAACTGGCGATGGGGGAGATGGCAGATTTATTGATACATGGGCAATCCGTCTTTCCCGGTAAATTAAAGGAAGCGGGTTTTAATTTTCATTTTCCGCTATTGCCTGAAGCTCTGGCAGACCTACTTAAATAAACAAAGGATGGTGTATGAAGATACCCTCGGAACAAGCTCTCGTTAAGAGTGCAGATAGCTTGGATAGTGTACCGGCCAAAAAGGCTGTAGAGTTGCCTGTGCAGCGTTTGCCATGTCGGGGCTGCCAGGTTAATTGCATCTACTATGGCAGATGTCATGGTGCTCTCTGGAGAATGCCATTATGAAAGCGCTTGTCGTTGTTGCCCACGGAAGTCGTCGGGCTGAGTCTAACCTCGAAGTTAAGGAGCTGGCTTGCGAGCTGGCTGGCCTGTTGGATAAACAATTCCCCTTGGTGGATGTTGGCTTTCTGGAGTTGGCAGAGCCCTCTATCCCGGATGCTTTAGAACGCCTTATTGCTGCGGGAGCTACTGAAATTTCTGTATTTCCTTATTTTCTCTCTGCGGGTCGTCATGTTGTTAAAGACGTCCCTGATGAGGTGAATCATGTCCGGGAAAAGTATCCCCATATAAACATTGTGATGCTCACCCATTTAGGTGCTTCTAAGGGTTTTACCCAGTTCATCGCTGGCAGTTTAGCTTAATCTTAATTATTTCTTTTTCCGCTCTTCAGAAATAGTGAGTGAAAAGACAGTATCCTCATTGAGAATACTGTCTTTGGTCTTTTAAAATTCTGCTTCAGCGAATGACATCAATGTGTTCTTGCCTGCTGTGATATCCTCCAATAACGCCTGCATTTCAGGTTGATATAAACGGTAGAAGTGTGCAGCCGTTTTTTGCTTTCCGGAAAGAAATGCTTCCGAATAGTTATTTTTTACAGCCTCTGTACGGCTGACATCTGCCATTTTGGCCCACATGACTGCTAAGGTTGTCAGTGCGAACATCCTTAACAGCGGGCTCGCAACTGCGCCGGCTTGTTCTGGGTCCTTGGTGGCATTACTGGCAAGCCAGCCTAATGCTTTTTGCAGTGTTTGTAAGAACGACTGACAGGATTCAAGGTGTTGTGGATCATTTAGTCCGCTGAGAATAGCCTGCATTTCTGCAAAGTAAGTTCGCGCTAACTGACCACCCTTCATGCTCAGTTTTCTGCCAACCAGATCCAGTGCCTGAATTCCGTTGGTACCCTCGTAAATGCGGGCTATCCGGCCATCCCGCATCAATTGTTCCACGGGCCAGTCTTGGGTAAAGCCTGAGCCGCCCATCGATTGCAAGGCTTGATCACAGCTGCTGAAACCTTCATCTGTGAGGAATGATTTAACAATCGGTGTCATGATTTGCGCGATATCATCTGAACGTTCCCGTTGTGTCTCATCGGGGTGAGCATGGCTCATGTCAAGATGCATGCCCGTCCAGTAGGCCATTGCACGAGCGCCTTCGATGATGGCTTTTTGCTTTAATAACATCCGTCTCACATCGGGGTGGACGATAATCGGATCGGCTTTTAGTTCAGGTTTTGCTGGGCCAGCCAGCGAACGGCTTTGTAAGCGCTCTTTTGCAAAACCAAGCGATACCTGATAGGCCGTTTCACCTAACCCCAGCCCCTGGATACCTACCATGATGCGTGCTGCATTCATCATAGTAAACATGCACTTCAAGCCTTGATTCGGTTCACCGATAAGCCAGCCGGTTGCTTCCTCAAAATTCATGACACAGGTCGCTGAACCCTTAATGCCCATTTTGTGCTCAAGGCCGCCACAAAAAGCGGGGTTACGCGAACCATCGGGAAGAAATTTGGGTACCAGGAATAGCGAAATACCTTTACTGCTATTCGGTGCGCCAGGCAGCTTGGCAAGCACCAAGTGCACAATATTGTCCGCGAGGTCATGCTCTCCGCCGGTTATCCAGATTTTTGTGCCGGAGATTTTATAGGTTTCACCGTTGGCATCGGGCTCCGCTTTGGTGGACATTAATCCAAGGTCTGTTCCGCACTGAGGCTCTGTCAGACACATTGTTCCGGTCCATTCTCCGGCTACCAGTTTTGGTAAGTAGGTGGATTGCAAATACTCACTGCCATGCTGAGTCAGGCAGTCTATCGCGCCGTGTGAAAGTCCGGGGTACATGCCCAATGATAAGTTCGTGGAACAGACCATCTCATCAACAATCATTTTAAGTAAGTGAGGCAGACCCTGGCCACCGAAGTCGGGAGAGGCAGAAAGACCGCTCCAGCCGCCTTCGCGATATTGTTGATAGGCTTCTTTGAAGCCGGTCGGTGTTTTAACAGAATAATCGTCAGGAAAGTACTGGCAGCCTTCACGATCACCGGAGGCATTTACTGGCAACATGACGCGTTCTGCTAATTTGGCAGCCTCATCCATAACGGCTTTGAACATGTCTTCGGTGGCGTCTTCGAAAGCGGGCAGGCTTGATAGTTGGCCGGCATTTAGTACGTCGAAAAGCACAAAGTTCATGGTTTCTAATGGTGCTTTATAATGGCTCACAATTGACCTCTCTTGTGTTGTCTGAAGCTTCAGATATAGAAGCAAGGTGTTTGTCAGATTCGTGAACTATACGAAGCGCTTGGAAGAATGGATCAATCTTTCACAGAATCCATCACATAAGACGGTATGCTTGAGATAATGATGAGCTGGATCAATGCGCGGATAATATGAGGTTATGCTGATCTGATTCAGTGGTATCTGCGTAAAGAATTGAGAGCATCAATGGAGGGTGGGGATGTTAAATTTATATCGTTTGAGTGGTTTGCTGTATCTGCTGTCGGGGCTCTGGTGCGCATTTCAGCTGGAGTTGGTCGCTGCATTTCTGGGTTTCAGTCTGGCAACGCCTGCGGCTAAAGCAGAGTTCTTTTCAGTATATGGCGGTCTCCAGGTGGGTTTAGGCATCGCGATGCTCTTTAGTTCATTCAAGCCACAGTATCTGGAAGCCAGTCTGGTTTACTCTGCTATTTTTTCGACAGGCTTATGCGTTTTCCGCTTATTAAGTTTTATGTTGTTCGGATTTGTTGAGGCCTTTGTGGCCATGCTCATTTTAGAACTGGTGATCATGACGTTACTATGGCTGGCGGTCTGGCGCATCCGCTCCAAGGCAGAAGTCTAAGGCTTGCACCATGGATGCGCAGCACGCTGTCATAAAGCTTCATAATGAGTCCGAAATTCTAAGTGGTTCACACTTTTGTTTCTGAGTATGCATTAGCTTAGCTCTCTAGTCGTTATTTAACTGATTGAAAAACAAGAATAAAAATAATTTTTACCGATCTTTTGAATCATAAAAAGCGCATTGGCATTGTCTATGCAGGTAAAGAAGCGAGTATGTTTTGAAGTCGCATACTCCGCTTTAAACCAGATTATTTGCTGTCAGTGCTTGCCAAATGGCTGATGTTCTAACTTTGTGAGGTGACTATATGCTACGCGTAAAAGGTGCAATGTTATTTGAACTCGATGGAAAAGACGAACTTGTCTGCTATGCAGAATTGAAAGATTACTTTGATCAAATGTATTTCGCTAATTAATCCATCTATCTTTTTTCTTTTTTTGCGCCCCTTCAAGTATAGAGTCGATTTGAGGGGCGCCTTTTTCAGTGCTTCTTTCTGTTTTCGAATTCCGATTCAGTCTCCAGGGTAGTATCGTGTCTGTCCAGGCTGCCTAAGTCCAGCACTGGGGATGCATCGATATCACTGGCGTCCATCATCTTTGCGACCCGCTGCAGGCTTGAGATAATCATCATTTTTTCCCATTCCTGCAAATTGGTAAAATGTCTCGCGAACTGATCCTGAAGCGGAACGGGTGCTGTTTTGAGTATCGCGATGCCTTCATCGGTTAAATAGGCATGTACTTTTCGTTTATCTTCTTTTGAGCGTGAACGATATACCAGATTCCGTTTTTCGAGCCGGTCCAGAATAGTCGTGACCGTTGCCTGGCTC
>JBFHPN010000258.1:0-4319 GCA_041592735.1 Oleiphilaceae bacterium
AACAGCATGCCCACCCAGATATACAGGGCGATCGACAGGTGCAGATTAGTGAGATGGAATATTTGGGTAAAATAAACGGCGATGCCGGCTAGATGCTGTTCATTTAAAAAAAAGTGATATGCTGCCGCAAGCAGCATCCAGCTATGGATGGGAATGGTCAACAGGCTATGAAATAGTTGGAATTTATTGTTCAGGTCTTGAGCTGGTGTAAATAAGCGATAAAGCGCCAGGAACGCCATCAAAGCGCTGCCAACAGCAAGTATGATGAGTAATTGGGGCGAGGAGAGTTTAGTGCCTGCATCCAGCGAGCCCTTGAAAAACATAAGGCTTGAAAGGCATAACGTAAATGCAGCCAGAAATTGTGCACCATAAGATAGAAAGTGATCTGACCGGGAGTGGATGGCTCTGAATGCAATATGTTCAGATTTCCAGCTAGCGTAATTAGCGCACAGCATCAGCAACAGAATCAGAATGGTTTTCTGGTGATTAATGGAAAATAGACTGATTTTTGCGAAACCCGCCTCGAGGCCAGCAAACAGGGCAACATAAACGGAGTATTCACGCTGATAAATTGCTGCATCCCGATGCTTTTTCTGGCAGACACTTTGTTGCTTTTCGAGAGATATGCGCGCGTTGTCTCTATCGAATTCGTCTTCTATCAGGCTGAAACCGGCATGTTCGGCTTCAAAGCGTGCTTGTAACTGGTCCAGCGTCTGTTCAATATCCGCATCAGGGTCGCAAACAGGCGCCGGTGGCTCGGCGCGCAAGATAAAATAGTTATCCCAGATTGACAGCCCAAGCTTAAGAAGCTGGGCATTGATATTCTCACTGTTTCCCGCAATCACTGTGGTCAGCAACAATATGAGTACACTTAAAGAAAGCAATTTACTCAATGTGCGACGCACTGTATCTATCATGCTTAACCCTGTTTTATTGTTGTTTGGTTGGGGCTTTATTCTTTATCTTTCGAGGTACATTCCGCCAGGTTCGGGTCAACTTTGCATCTGACTTTTCGGAACAAGGTCAGGGCTTTGCCGTTATAAACCTTGCGGTCTCTGAGTGCCAGCCGGCTTTCTCTGAACATTTCATTCCAGGCATTTTTATCTGCATCGGAAATATCAATCCAGTATTTCTCCGGAATCGTTTGCTCGCTCTGTTCTATGGTTTTAATGCTTTCGAGATATTTATTGGCGATTAAATCCCGTGATTTCTGGGCAAAGCCTTCCGGAATCTTATTCCAGCGAACAATCAATTGCATGGTGACTTGCAGGGTTGGCCAGCGAATAATACCGCCGTTCGGCTCTAAACCTTTATACATCTCCATGGGTTCATAGGCCAGTCCTGGTGCACCCGTAATATCTACTGCGTGGTTATTGAATTTCTGCAAGGCATTGAGAATGCTTGATGAAACAGGCGTCATACCAATTCGTTCTGCAAGGTATCCCGTTTCCGGGGCGTTATCCAGCACGGTAATCCGCTTGCCTGCCATATCTGCAGGCACTTTGATGTTTCTGTCTTTGACGAACAGGAAAATGGCTCCGATAGGTGAGATCCCGATAATTTCATATTCACCCTTGCGCAATAGGTCAACAGCTTTTTCGCTGCTGAGGGTTTTGATGATCATGCCGAGGTGCTCATAAGTGGGTACGGCACCCACAGCATTGATTGAGCCTGTAAAGTCATTGTATTCGCGAGCACGGATGCCAGGCAGGTTAAGCATATCGCATACGCCGTTTTTAAATTCTTCTGAGGCGACCCGATCATCGGTATACACTTTAAAAGAAAGATCGACGCCCCAACGATAGGCATCCAGCTGATATTCTTTCATGGCTTTATGAATCGGGCCATCGTTACCGATAAAATCAAATACGCACATGGTAAGTGGCATCAGATTAGGATTGTTTTGCGAAGGATTGGCATAGCTGAAATGGCTAATGCCGAAAACCATCATAAAATACAAGGCGGAACGCAGAGCCATAGAGCAGGCTTTGATCAGGAACATGGAGGTACTCGTATCTGATTGAACACAGGTAGAGCATGCTAACCGATTCAAGCATTTCAGGGAATGGAAGAGGTCTCAAAAAATGAAACAACGTCAGCTTTCATGTCCAATTGGGTGACCCTGCGTGGTTCAGGGTCCTAGCTGGCTAATCGGCGCTTCTGGTAAGCGGTGAAATCCGGTTTTTCTCGATGATATTTTTCCATCAAAGGGGAGTGCACGATGAAATCAGCAGTGCTTTTATTGCAGGCGACCGGAATATTCCAAAGCGTAGCGATGCGCAGCAGGGCTTTAATATCGGGATCATGGGACATAGGCTCAAGCGGGTCCCAGAAAAAAATAAGCAGGTCTACGGTGCCTTCAGCGATGCGTGCACCGATCTGTTGGTCACCTCCGAGAGGGCCGCTCTGTACACGTTCCACGCGCAAGTCCATCTCCGATTCAATCAGCAGCCCAGTGGTGCCTGTAGTCACTAATGTACAGGGTTTAAGTACATCGTAATGTTGCTTCAGCCAATTAATAAGATCCTGTTTACGGTTATCGTGCGCAATGAGTGCAATATGTTCGATTGATTTCATAAGTTTCCATCAGTTGGGCGATTATTCTTGTTCTGGACGTGAGGATTATGTCATCGCTCCTGCTATCCGACGCAGGGGCTGACATTCAAGATGAATGGAGAGGTGACATAGTCCACTAGTCAGATGTAACTGTAGCAGATTCTGATTCAAAAAGATGACATAAATATGACCATCAGCTGAATATATAAAAAAATCCCGGCCAGGCCGGGACACAACAAGTTACCACACTTGAAAAAAAAGAGTCATCAGGTGTATGCGTCCTGATGACTTGAGATGTACGACAGATGTCTTGAGATGTACTATAGTATAGATGCCAGGTTTTGAAATTGATTTGGGTCAACCAGTTTGCAAACATAGCTTGTTCATTCGTATAAGAATATAAATAATGCGACTGAGATATAATTTAGCTTTATTGGCTTAACTACTATGGGGTGGTTGTTTTGGGCAAAGTGGGTAGTCTGCTAGATCAGCCCGGTTGAGGTGATATGATGCTTCTTTCCTTGACCGATATAAAAGAATGCTTTGAAACTTTTGTTTAATCATAAAGAGAGAGTGATGATGAAAAAACTAATGATGACTACGCTAATCGCAGGTTCTTTTTTCCTGGCAGCAGGTGCCTCTGCAGGCGATGCAGCGGCAGGTAAGGCTAAGTCTGCCGTCTGTGCAGCCTGTCATGGAGCAGCAGGTATCGCAGCGATTCCGACTTACCCAAATCTTGCCGGGCAGAATAAGGCTTATCTGGTTAGCGCTTTAAATGCGTATAAGTCTAAACAGCGCAACGGTGGTATGGCTGTGGTCATGCAGGGCCAGGCAGCTGCCTTAAGTGACCAGGATATTGAGAATCTGGCTGAATACTACAGTTCATTGAAATAGATTCCTGCCTGATAGGGCATTTATATAAAGACAGGTGAAGGCCTGTCTTTTTTTTTGGGTTAAAATATTTGCAAAGACAATTCAAGGCGAGCGTTACCCAGAGTATTTGTTGTGTTTCCTTGAGTATTTGCCTGCTCTTAAGGTATCCGGTTTTGTGCAGGCATTAAATCAGTTAGAATAGCGCCCCCAGAATTGCCAGGCCAAATGAGTTCACCATGAAGTTTATTGTTAAGTTATTTCCCGAAATTTCCATTAAAAGCAAACCCGTCAGGCAGCGCTTTGTAAAACAGCTCCGCCAGAATATCAGTGAGGTACTTAAACGGGAATTTAGTGGAGTAACTGTTCAAGGGTTCTGGGATAAGGTGGAAGTCAGTGTTAACGATGATTTGGCCTATGCCCAAAAAGTGGCTGACGCCTTGCAGCGCATACCTGGCATTGCGAATATATTGCGGGTTCAAAAATATACTATTGAAGATATCGATCAAAGTTTCGAAAAAATTCTGTCACTGACCCAAGCGATCTTTGCGGATCAATTGCAAGGTAAACGTTTTGTTGTACGCGTCAAACGCGCGGGAAAACACAGCTTTACATCCACGGAACTGGAGCGTTTTATTGGCGGCGGTTTGCTGCAACGCTTAAACACCGGTGGAGTTGATCTGAAAAATCCGGAATTTACCGTCAAACTTGAAGTCAGGGATTCGGACTTATACATCATTGAGCAGCGATATGAGGGCTTAGGCGGTTTTCCGATTGGTACGGTGGATGACGTGCTCTCATTGATATCGGGCGGCTTTGATTCGACAGTCGCCAGTTACCTGACAATGAAACGGGGTTTGAAAACCCATTTCTGCTTTTTCAATCTCGGTGGT
>JBFHPN010000259.1:0-4318 GCA_041592735.1 Oleiphilaceae bacterium
ATGCTTTGATGATTTTCTGGAATGCTTTAGCTCTCGCAGACGCAAGGTGGTAAAAAAAGAACGCCGTAAAATTATTGATCAGGGCATCGATATTAAATGGATACAGGGCGCCGACCTGACGCCAGAGTTAATGGCGGTTTTTTATCAGTTCTATCAGCGAACCTATGCCAAACGTTCTGGCCATTTAGGCTATTTGAATGCGGCTTTTTTTCAGGCTTTAATCCGCCTGATGCCACAAAAGCTCTTACTGATGCTGGCGTTGAAAGAACAACAAGTGATTGCAGCAACGCTCAGTTTCGTTGAAGGTGACGCCTTATATGGCCGTTATTGGGGGGCGAATGCAGAATACGACTGTCTGCATTTTGAATTATGTTACTACCAGGGGATTGAATACTGCATTCAACACCAGTTGACGTGTTTTCACTCGGGTGCTCAGGGCGAACACAAAATAGCAAGGGGCTTTGAGCCGGTGTTTACCTGGTCAGCTCACGACATTATTCATCCGGATTTCAAATCGGCCATCGCCGAATACCTGATGGAAGAGAGACAGCACATCATAAGATATCACCAGCAATGTCAGGATTTACTGCCGTTTAAAAACAGCAGTGGTGCCTCAGAATAGACCCGTATTTACCCATCTAATGTGTATTTGTCTACTGGTAAAGAGTCTGGCTTTTCAAAAAGGCATCATGAATATACCGCAGGTGGAATAAATGATAGGTCATCCCATTGCCACATTTCACATGTCCATTGTAGATGGAGTCACCTATTCGAATTAAGGGGACCCCCATTAATTGTTCACCATTTTGTTTATAGGTCAGCATGTAAGGCTCGTATAAAAAGGGCGGTTCTATCTGTATTTGATAATCACTTGAAGGCTCCTGAGTCAGCTTTCTGATGATTTCTATGAAACGCTTATCGAGGACTTGCCAGTCAGAAAAATGTTCCATGAAAATCTCAAGAGATAAGGAGGCGCTTAAGTAGCTGTGCAAGACTTCGTATTCTTGAAGTGTGAGGTTAACAATCAATAAGGCCTGATTGATTTCATCTTTAAGGCTGCCTGACCATAGGTAGAAACGATTGTCGTAATTATAGTGCTGAATTGTGTGCAACAAGGGCTCGACAATAGCGATTGGTATACCTGTAATTTTGATCATCGCTGTTTTAATTGGTTGCTCCTGATAACTTGGTACGATCAGGTTTTTTGCGGTCAGCAGTTCTATTTTGTCGATATCCTGGCAAGGCTCTTTTAACACACCGTATTTTGAATATCCTGTCGCCATATGCTTGCTGAAGGGTGATTCAGTAGCGGTCTGCTGAATTGTTTGCTCAGGTATATGTTCCAAGGATGCTGAATTAAAACGATTTCCTGTTGCATCAAAAACAACATTAATAGTTGCCTGCTTTATAAAAGCAAGGTTAGGAGATTCTTCGAATAGAAATTTAACGCCGAGTTCTTTGCAGGAAAGCAGCATAAGCGTCTCAAGGATGTTTATAGGCGTGCCAGTTAAACCGTTTGCCCCTAAAGTGCTTAATAGTTCAGTTAAATTATTTGCCATCACCCCTTGCATTAAAGATAAGGGGACATTGGTCAGCCAGTTTCGACAATAGTTCTTTTTAAAGTGAGTCGTTTGAACCCTGTTCTCAACTACCAGTATGTTTATCTTATCGTGGAACGTGTTTTTTAGCATATTGGCTAAAGCCAGCCCGGAAATCCCCGCACCTAGAATCACCACATTGATGGCCTGATTGTCAAACACAGAACAGATCTCGGTTTCTAGGTCTGCATCGCTTGTGTCAACGAAGCTGTCTGCCAATATGCTTAGGCTCTGTTCTTCAGCTAATTGGCTTAAAAAGGTGAAACGCTCCCTGATATCTTTAATTTCATCGATTAATTTGAAGTATAAATGAGGGCTATGGCCCGGACTCAAGGTCTTTGGATCAAATTCTACAGGTGTGTTGGAAGAATCATCAGATATGATTTGTGAAGAAGATTGATCCGCTATTTTTGCCAGATCGGCATTGATATAGGGGTGGTCTACGATCATAGAGTATGCCCAACCCTGAATGGCACCCTGTTTAAAATAGTCTGACTGATAGACCTCATTGATAGCCAGCTCTATCCCGGGCTCCACCACCTTAGACGTGTTCTTCTTGAATATGGTTCTCAGGCCATCCCGGGCAGCGTGAAGGTCAGGAAATTGATCAATGATTTGCTGGAATATTCGACCTGCAACTTTCATGTTTCCCATACCAAGGCAAACATGACCTTGCTGAAGGGCTTCGTTAAGTGTTAGTTGCTGGTTGGCCAAGGCTCTGCTCCTATTCGTCAATAGAAAGATTGATAATGGAATCAGTTTGTTATTAGGGATTTTGCTCTAAAGTGGTGCAAAACGCTTTAAAGTAGCATCTTTGGCGTGAGGTCGGCAAACAAGGGGGGCAGTTTTGTGAACTGTGCACGAACTGCTGTGAATCAAGGTTTTTCTGAAAGCGTTTTCTGAAAAAATAATAAGCGATTGTTAGCTGGCATGCTGATATCTTCCAACAGGCTTAGCCCTGCTTGTCGGGCAAGTGTTTCAATCCATTCACTATCACGAATACCGCTTTTGGGATCATGTGCTTTCAACATCGTATCAAAGTGCTGATTACTCTCGCTGGTGAAATGTCCCTGATACTTAAACGGCCCATAAATTCCCACTAAGCCTCCGGGAATCAGGTGCAGCTTAATACCTTTAAAAAAATGTTCAACAAGCGGGCGGCTAACGATGTGCAGCGTATTGGCAGTAAAAATGGCTTCTACATGATCGACAGGCCAAGGATGATTTAAATCCAGCGTAATGGGGGGTAATACATTTTCCAGTTTTGCGTCAAGATGCCATTGTAAAATGCCGTGGTGGTGAGCATTTAAATCACTGGTCTGCCAGCGCAGGTGTGGTAAATGCTGAGCGAAGTAAACACTATGCTGACCTGTTCCGGAACCTATTTCGAGCACCTGGGAGATGCCTGAAAAATAACGTTTCAGGTGCACAAGAATCGGTGCTTTATTATTTTCGCAGGCTTGAGAGAAAGGTTTGGTCATGGCATGTGTTGTCTTGAAAATAAAGTGGTGCTTTTGCAGCATAAAAGGGCTTTCGAATGGCGATTACCGTTAAGGCCTAACTTAATTCCTGCCATGCCTGATAATGGCTGATATAGACTTTTCCAGACAGGGTGGCAATGAAATCACTGCGTAAGAGTTTGTCCATAACGGGGCCTTTGACCTCGGATAAATGAAATTTCATCCCTGCATCTCGAATATGTCGATCAACCGAGCGCAGGCTTTCAAGTGCGCTGCTATCAATATCGCTTATTGAGGAACATTGTAAAACAAGATGGTGGGCATTAGGGTATTTCGCAATCAATGAGTTCACTTCATCTTCAATCACTCTGGCATTGGCAAAATACAGGCTGGCATCTATGCGCATACTAATCAGATTATCACTGAGCTCAACACGATGACGGAGGCGATTTCGAAAATGCTCGGTTCCCGGTATTTTCCCGATTACAGCGATGTGAGGGGTACTGGAACGATACAAATAAAGCATGATGGATAAGACCACACCGCTGATGAGCCCCAGTTCCACGCCTTGAATCAGCGTCATGAGCGCCGTCAGGGTGAGGGCTGCGAAGTCACTTCTGTTATAATGCCAGACTCGTTTTATCGCAGCGATATCCACCAAAGAAATGATCGCCACGAGAATCAAAGCTGCCAGGCTTGCGATCGGCACATAGTATAAGAAGGGCGTCATAAACAGGGTTGAAAAGGCGATAGCCAATGCGGCAAAAACCCCGGCAGCCGGGGTTTGGGCGCCGGCTTTAAAACTGACCGCCGAACGCGACATGCTCGCAGAGATGGGAAAGGCGCCCGAAGCACCTGATGCCAGATTGGCCAGCCCGAGCCCTATGGCTTCCTGATTCGGATTGACGCGTTGCCGGCGTTTTGCTGCAAATGATTGCGCAACAGAAAGCGCGCTGACATAACCGATTAAACTGATTAAGGCGGCAGATGCGATTAAACTATGCCAATGTTCTGTTGACCAGTTGAGCGAGCCGAACTCTGGTAGCGTCAGTACGGGCAAGCCTTTGGGAATATCTCCGACAATCGCAATGTTCTGATCTAAATCAAACAGCACAACCAATAAAATGCAAATGAACATCACCAACAGAGGGGTGGATTTTGGCAAAATATCTGCCCAAAAATTTGAAATTCCAATATATGCGGAAAGCCTCTTTAGCCCATCAGGTAAGAAGTACAGCATCAACGCCGTTAATACACCCA
>JBFHPN010000260.1:0-4310 GCA_041592735.1 Oleiphilaceae bacterium
GACAGCCGTTTCAAGTTCTGCAATCCACGTTCTGAATTCATATTCTTTATAGAGTGCCAGCAAGGCCTGTTCATCAACCGGATCATGTTCAATATCAGCTAAAGACAGAGGCAATTCTACATCTGTTTTTATGGTCGCCAGTTCATAGGACAAAGGTAGAAACGCAATACTCTCGCGCAGGTTCTCCCCGACTTTGCCTTTAATTTCATCCGCGTGTTCGATAATGCCCTTCAGGCTGCCATATTCCTGTAACCATTTAACGGCTGTTTTAGGGCCGCACTTGGGAACACCCGGAATGTTGTCCACTGAATCACCTATCAAGGCGAGATAATCAATAATCTGATCAGGCCGAACGCCGAATTTTTGCTCTACACCCGCAATATCCATGACGCTGTCGGTCATGGTATTGACCAGGGTCACATGCTCAGTCACCAACTGCGCCATATCTTTATCGCCAGTGGAAATAATCACATCCTGCTTGTTTTCGGTTGCCTGCTTTGCCAACACGCCGATAACATCATCGGCTTCGACGTCCGGAATGATCAGTAAAGGTAAACCCATGGCTTTGATCATCTGATGAATCGGCTCAATCTGGCAGCGCAAATCATCAGGCATTGGAGGGCGATTGGCCTTATAGTCCGGATAGAGTTCGTGTCGGAAGTTTTTGCCCTTGGCATCAAACACGACTATCACATTTGAACCCGGATAGTCCTGAGGTATGCGCCGAAGCATACTGATGACACCCTTAATCGCCCCGGTCGGATGACCTTTGGAATTAACCAGTGGCGGTAGCCCGTGAAAAGCACGAAATAAATAGGAGGAACCATCCACTAAGATAGTGGGTGCTGTATTGTTAACCGAAGCAAACATATCCGATGTCATAACATGTCAAACCTGTTGAAATGGATGCTGGCAAAAGCGCGCAGAAGAAAGCCTAAAGGTGCTATAGTAAGGAAAAACCAAACAACACTAAACAAGGAATTGCCATGCGTGCTTATTTTAATGTGCTTGCTCTTCTCGCCATGCTTATTTCAGTTACTTTTACGTCCGGTTCTGTCTATGCAGAAGAAGCGGCATTGCCAGTCGAGCCAGAAATTCGCATTCGCCATGAAAATGACGAAACATTCTACGAATATCGGGTCAACGGCATTTTGAAAGAAATTAAAGTCGTCCCCAAAGTAGGCCCAACCTATTATCTTGTACCTGCCGACGGGAATGCCTGGATCAGAGAAGATCGTTCGCAGGTTCTGGTTCCCAGCTGGATTTTATTTAAATGGTAAGTTATCTAACCAAAAATTAAATAATTAAATCAAAGCTTAGTATGAATACTCTAATTTATACCGGTAGTCTTGCTCCTGACTTCAACATTAAGTGAAACCAGCACAACTTAAGCCGGTTTCATTTCATTCAGGAACGCAAAAGGAAATTTATTATGGGTACTATCAAATCTTATCAGGAACAAGTTCAAGAAATCGTTGCAAAAGCAATCGCAACCGTTGAAGAACAGCACAAAGCAATCGCTGCTGCTTCTTTTGAGTACATTGAAAAACTGTACAAGCTTGACACTGTTAAAGCTAAGCACGACGAAGTTGCTGAACTTGCTTACAGCAAAGCACGTGAAGTAAACAAGTTAGTTGCTGACTACACCAGCGAAATCATTGCAAAATTCGAGAAAGAAGAAAGCACTGCTGCTAAAGCAAAATCAGCTGTTAAGAAAACTGCTGCAACTGCAAAGAAAAAAGCAACAGAAGCCAAAGCAAGTG
Source organism: Oleiphilaceae bacterium (assembly GCA_041592735.1). GTDB lineage: Bacteria > Pseudomonadota > Gammaproteobacteria > Pseudomonadales > Oleiphilaceae > PZPK01. Next base: position 1,764 of record JBFHPN010000260.1, read on the forward strand.
CAACTAAAGCTGTAAACACTGCAGCTTCTAAAGTTGAAGAAGCGACTGCTTAATACCTGTTTTAGAAAACGCTGCTGGCTTAACCCCCCAGTAGTCTGATCTTCTACCCACCTTATGGTGGGTATTTTTTTGCCTCGCTAACTGACTTTTGGGCTGATCAATTATAGAAGCCGCTGAATCACCAGATTAATTCGGTTGTTCTGTTTACGGTTTGCTTCGCTCTGGTTATCTGAAACGGGCTGGCTATCCCCAAAACTCACTGCACGCAGCCTGTCTTTAGAGATCCCTTCCAATTCAAGATAATCTGCAACTTCTCTCGCCCTGACAGCCGCCAACTCCCAATTAGACAAATATTCTCCAGAGCCAAGCGGATTATTATCAGTATGACCTTCTACAAAAATGATACCCACAGTGTTTTTCAACGCCGGTATCAACTTTGCCAGGAGCGCTTCACCGGATCGATTAAGTCGCGCAGCTCCCGCATCAAACAGCACATGGGCGCGTAATTCCAGGCTGATAAACGCATTCGTATCCACTACAGATACATGATTGCCCAATTGATTAGCGCGAATAGCTTCCGAAAGACGCTCGTTTACACTCTCCTGGCCGATAACAGCATCACTTATGATGGGCGTATTTTGCTGTGCAGGCATGACCACTAAGCTGGTATGCTCACCTGCCGGCAATGTCTGCATATTGACCACGACTGCCATCACCAAAATGCCACTCATCAGCAAAAGCAGATTAACAAAACCAAGCGCCCAGGTTTCATCTTTTACTATGTCACTTTCAAGAACAGGCACCTGTAATGCTGCAAGTGTTTTTCTTTGCATGGGTGACCTCTTACAAACTTAATTTGGCAGTGAACGCTTTCGCTTTGGCAGGGGCATTCTCTTCGGACATCACCATCTGCATCGAATCATTCACAAAACTTGAGAGTAACTCTTTAATCTGGGCCGGGGTGCGTTGTTGCTGAATTAACATAACGCCTTCCGCTAACAATGTTAAACGGGTAATTTTAAAGTGTCTTTTTTGCTCAAGTTTTAAGGCAGCAGGCTTAAACACCAGATTAGCCAGCAAGATGCCGTAAAAGCTAGTGATTAGTGCCTGCCCGATGTGGGAAGAAACCAGGCCTATAGTAGCGCCCTCCATCATCCCTAGAATAGTTGCCAGGCCGAGAAAGGCACCGAGCAAACCAAAAGCGGGGGCATAATTTGCCATACTACGATACATATTTATTAACGCCGTTTCGTTTGAACGTACCTGCGCTATGCAACGATTCAAGTGCGCAAAAACTTCATCCTGAGGTTGTCTATCCCGCACCATTTGTAAGCCGGTTTTCAAAAAGGTGTTATCCAGCCGATCTAGGTCCCTATCAATAAGCGCTGCCTGATTTCTAAACCAAAGTATCGAGAAATGCAGCACTTGCTTCATCTCTTTAGAGACGTCCTGTTCGTCCGCTTCGACTAAAATATGTATTTTCTTGAAGGCATCCAGCACACTATTCATTGGATAGCTCATGAACATCGCCACCACTGTCCCCCCCAAAACAATCAATAAGCCGGGAATGTTGATAAACAACATGGGCTGATCGACATATAAACCCAAGATCAAGGCCAAAAAGGCCGCTAACAGCACTACACCACTATATTTGGAAAGTCTTTTGTATCGGGAAAAAACCGTATTTTTCATAACCCAACCTGTTTACACATGAATTGATCAAAACCTGACGAAAAGGTTTATTGCTGTAGCAATCCATGCATAAATTAAGCCTGATTAGGGGAGGCTTAAATTTAATAATAAATTCAATCAGATACGAAAAACATGAGGGCACTTATTTCCTAATTAAGGAAAGATCAGGCAAATTTTTGACATTTATTTTAGCGTTCTTTGCCGCTTTTCAGTCTGTGGCAAAGGCATTGAATCCCGAACATTCTGGTTGTGCGACTGAAGTTAACCCTGCAAGCGCAGGCGCAACTGTTCAAGCCGTTCCGGTGTACCCACATCTAACCAGTATTCATGCATCAGGCAGCCCGACACACTATGCCGCTTTAGTGCGGCTTTTAGCATGGGCCCCAATGGGTGATAACCCTGATCAAGATGTGCAAAAAAAGACCCGCGATACAAACCTAAACCCGCATAGGTGAAACTGGCATGATCCTGATCTGGCATCTGCAGCGTGACGCCATCATCAGCCAGCGCGAAATCACCCGATGGGTGATGTGAAGGGTTGCCCACCAAAGCAAGGTATGCCTCATGAGCGTCATTAAGTGCAGGCGCTTCGGCTAACCACTGCGTAAGATCCCATTCAAAATAGATATCGCCGTTTATCAATAAAAAGCTATCCTCAAGACCGTCCACCAAGCGATCCAGACAATGCCTGATTCCACCCGCGGTCTCTAGCAATATGGGCTCGTGGCTATAATGGATACTCAACCCCCACTTTTCACCCTTGCCTAGTGCAACTGGGATTTGATCGGCTAACCAATGGGTATTAATGACAACATCTGAGATACCCGCCTTCGATAACTTTTCCAGATGCAACTC
>JBFHPN010000261.1:0-4309 GCA_041592735.1 Oleiphilaceae bacterium
TATTTGCCCTTGGTTGATCAATTACTGTCGGCCCTTGATCAGGGGTGGCCCACCAAGGCGATCAAATTAGTCACCAGCGAAGGGCAGACCTGGTTAACCCCTCCCGGTTCACTGTTCAAGCGTCTGCGAGCACGCTGGTTATTGACCTGGAATTTCAACACTTATGCGCAATTAAGAAACTGGACGGAGGCCGATTCGGATGGCCCCAGTACCTATTTAAAAGCCGTCCAGGCCCTGGGATTTACCATTGAACTTAAACCCCATACTGATCATGGCCAGCGTTATTTCAGTCTGGACCAGAAGGTTCAACGCTTTTTTCCGGCACTGATTCCTCCCTGGTTTATGGATAGCTGGCGACAATTTGAGAATTATTTCTTTTCGGTTTACCAAAACAGTCTGACGCATTTATTGTGGTTTTGCAGTGCGCTCTCGGTGATATTTTTTGGCGGCCATTTACGTGTCAACTGGCAAATGCGCCGTGCACGTAAATCAATTCCTCTGGTTGTTGGCGGCTGGGGAACGCGTGGAAAATCTGGTACGGAACGCCTTAAAGCGGCCGTGTTTAATGCCATGGGGTACCATGTTGTGTCTAAAACAACCGGCTGTGAAGCGATGTTCCTGCATGGGACAGCCTTGCAGCCTTTGCATGAAATGTTCCTGTTTCGTCCTTATGAAAAGGCCAGTATCTGGGAGCAGGCCAATGTGGTGATGTTGTCGGAGCAATTAGGTGCAGATGTGTTCTTATGGGAATGCATGGGGCTGACACCGCGCTATATCGAAATTCTGCAACAACAATGGATGAATGATGATATCGCGACCATTACCAATTGCTACCCGGATCATGAAGATATTCAAGGCCCGGCAGGGGTGGATATTCCCAAGGTCATGATGCGCTTTGTTCCGAAAAAGAGTGTCTTGATCAGCAGTGAAGAAGAAATGCGCCCCTTCCTCGAAGAAGCCGCGCGCGAAAAAGGAAGTGAATTTCACAAGATCAACTGGTTGGATGCAGGCCTCTTGACCAATGATGTCATGCAGCGTTTTCCTTATCAGGAACACCCTTATAACATCGCTCTCGTCCTTAAGATGGGGGCCTTGCTTAATTTATCTGCGGAGTACTGTCTGAAGGAAATGGCGGATAGAGTTGTGGCTGATCTTGGCGTGTTGAAGGTGTTTCCGGTGTCCGAAGTACAGGGGCGCAAGTTATGCTTTATTAACGGGATGTCAGCGAATGAACGCTTTGGTACCTTAAGTAACTGGAAACGTGTCGCGATGGATGAGCCAGCAAATTCTGAACCTGGCGCAGACTGGGTGAGTACGGTTGTGAATAACCGTGCAGATCGGGTCGCACGCTCACAAGTTTTTGCAAAGTTGCTGGTCGAAGATATTGGCGCCAATAAGCACTTTTTAATTGGTTCTAATCTGGATGGCTTACAAAACTATATTGATGCAGCCTGGGAGCAGTATGCAGCAGAGTTCAATTTGGTGGACCTTGCCGAAACGGGTGGAGCCGCTAATGCAGCACAAGCGGTTAAGCGGATTGCAAAACGCTTACGTGTACCACAAAGCCAGGAGGCCGTTAATCAGCGTTTGCGCGCGATGTTATCCGGTAGCAACATGTCTGACAAGCTGTCTTTTGAGTTTGCCAATGAAGAGGCGTGCGCCCGGCAGATCGAGCTGGCTGCTTTAGAGGCGCCATTAAAACAGGCTGTGCTAAAACAATGGCAGCAGGATTTATCCGAGTGGCGGGCGTTATCGGCATTGATAAGCAAGATTGAGCAAACTGAGCGTAACCAGCTTGCAGCGCTGAATGAGCCCACGCGATTGCAACTGGGCCAGTGGTTCAAGTCACGTTTTGTGGTGGTAAGTGATTTCTATACAAGTGGCAACCAGCTGATCAAAATGATTGCAGAGCATACACCGCCCGGCTTAACCAATCGCGTCATGGGTTTACAGAATATTAAAGGTACCGGTCTGGATTTTGTTTACCGCTGGCAGGCCTGGGATCGCACGTTCAAACTCTGCGAGCAGCTCAACAGCGATGATGAAGTTGCAGCAAAGAATGCGGCAAGCCAGTTAGCCAACATTCAGGATTTTGGGTTTCTCGACGAACAGGTGACGCGAGCTTCGGTGGCTCAGGTCAAGCATCAGTCTTTTGCGCAGAATGAACAGTTTCAGGCCGAATTGACCTTGATTATTGATGCCCTCGATAAACAGTTGAAGCAACTTGGCGCGGCGGATACTACCGCAAAAAAATCCAACCCCTTCAAGGAGCGGCTGATCGATTTTGCCGAGTCAGTTCTTGATCCCGGGCAAGCTATTACACGTCGAAAAAAAGCCAATCAGATATATCGTGATCTGGCTGCACAACGTATTAGTCATGCCAGAGCCGCATTAGAATTACAGAACCTGAATAAGAGTCAGAAGGGCGGATGGTTGCGCAAAGCGCTCAATCATTAATCACAGGTTTCGCTATCTGTGGCTAGGGTGAATACACGGGTCGAGAATAGTTGAAGCTTGAGTCATTTCTAGCTGGCTGATACGATGCCCGCGTTTCAACAAGTGAGTTAAACTGGACGTACAAGACTTTTTCTCCAGAAAGTTCTTGATTGATGATTAACACAATGAATGTAGTGAGGCAGTTGTGGCTAAAGTATTGATTATAGGTGCAGGAACGATGGGCGCAGGTATTGCGCAGGCATTTGCAAGCCAGGGGTTTGATGTTGTGCTCAGGGATATTAAACCGGAGTTTGTAGAGCGGGGTGTTCAGTTTATTAAGGCTAATCTTGAGCGGCTGGTCGCTAAGGCCAAGTTGACTCAGACTGAGGCTGATAACATCGTTGGTCGCATTCAGGGCACTGTAGATTTGGCGTTAGCAAAAGATGCCCAGTTGGTGGTTGAGGCTGCTGTAGAAAACATGGCGATTAAAAAGCAGATCTTTCAGGAGCTTGATCAGATTTGTTCGGCAGACACCATTCTTGCAACGAATACTTCCTCCTTATCCATCACAGAGGTGGCGGCGGCAACAAGCAGGCCCGATAAAGTGATCGGTATGCATTTTTTCAATCCGGCACCTGTGATGAAACTGGTGGAGATTATCAAAGGGATTACCACATCCGATGAAACCTTCGAGAAAGTCAAAGCACTCACAGAAGCCTTAGGCAAAACCCCGGTTGAAGTGGCTGAAGCTCCAGGTTTTGTGGTTAACCGGATTCTGGTCCCTATGATCAATGAGGCCGTGGGTATTTTGGCAGAAGGGGTTGCCAGTGCCGAAGATATTGATGCCGCCATGAAACTCGGTGCCAATCATCCTATGGGCCCTCTGGCCCTGGGCGATCTGATCGGTCTGGACGTGTGTCTGGCGGTGATGGAAGTCTTGCAGGAAGAGTTTGGTGATAGTAAATACCGACCCCATCCTTTGCTGAGAAAATATGTTCGTGGCGGTTGGTTAGGTCGTAAAACCGGTCGGGGCTTTTATAGCTATTAGCGGTGCTTGTACAATCCCTCAGTGACACACCTAAACTCTAGGGGCGCACCCGCGTGTGCGCCCTGAGCCTGTCGACAGGCTCAGTGAACGTAGGATTGCTCAGGATAAAGCTTGACTAGTACCCTTACTTAGCGAAACAGAAACTGATTAACGATAAGCCGGTTTTCGGCTGGGAAATGTTTTACTAACAGTTCCTGGCGCATTTGCTGCTCGTCTTCTCCACTAATTCCGGATAGTTCGATATAACGATATTCATCCAGAAATTTTCCGATTTGATTCTGCCATGCCTGTTGTTGTTCTCCCGTGTCGATGAGTTGTTCAATTTCTTCATTTGACAGGCTATCCGCCAGCGCATGTTTTAAATCTGCTTCACTAAGGCTGTTCTGATGCCATTTTTCGAGAAGTTTGAGTTTGTCTTGATGGGCAGCCGACACCGGATCCTCCGGGGAAGCGAAGTGTGCATTCAGACCGGCATCATCGATTTGCATAGTGTCTTCGGCATAGAGCTTATCGAAAAGCTCAGCGCCAAGTAGTGTTTTTTGTTGAGACAATAAGGCTTCCCGAAAAGCCTCCGGGTTCTGGCTGGCTGTTTTTTCCCAGGTTTGTCTTAGAGCGGTTTCTGCATGAAGTGACGCCGTCAACCGTTGTAAAGTATGGATCAAAGCTTCTGGCCAGTCTGTGTTTGATGATTGCCATAAACGTTCATCCTGTATCTGAAAATTACTATCCTGTATGCGTATCGCGAGATCCTGTAACACCATTAAATTATGCTTGGATAAACCCGCATCGAACGCCAGCTCAGCCGTGGCTTGATCCAGAAATTCA
>JBFHPN010000262.1:0-4297 GCA_041592735.1 Oleiphilaceae bacterium
AATGCCTTTCGCCCCAATAATGATTAGCAGCTTGCTTTGCAAATTGCAAAAAATCAAGCCTCTTACTGCATCATATCTTCTCTCCTTCCACTCAATTCATTTCAAAATTCAGTTTAAGTAACTGATAGAAATAACTTTAATTAAATATGTCCTTATTCTTGCAAAGATAATTGCTCAAAGATGCATAACCACACGTACAAAATGGATTAGCCATTTATGACGCAGAGGCCATTATGAATAAGCTTTTATCCCCAGCGGGTAAACGACAAGACGCTCAGATACCTCCTGAAACAAAGGGCAAGGTGTTTACTATTTTACTTGCAGAAGATGCTATCGCGGAACGAACCGTATTAACCGCAATCCTCAAAAAGCAAGACTATTCAGTGATTGCTGTGACCAACGGTGAAGAAGCGCTGGAAGCACTTGAAAATCATTCAGTCGACCTGGTATTGAGCGACTGGAAAATGCCCGTGATGGATGGCTTTACACTTTGCAAAAAAGTTCATGAAAACAATGATTTAGCACCTTACTTTATCCTGTTAACCGGGCAAGATTCAAAATGCAATTTAATTGCCGCTATGGATGCAGGCGCCGATGACTTTATTACCAAGCCCTACAATTCGGAAGAATTAAGAGCTCGGCTGCAGGCAGGTCAGCGGGTTATTTCCATGCGAAAAAGCCTTCAGGAGAAAAATCAGTTTATCGCCCAGGCCTTGCAACGAGAAAGCACTATTAATGAACAGCTGCACGCAGATTTAGTGGCCGCTGAAAAGTTGCAGCGAAGTCTTTTACCTTCAGGGAATGAATACCCTGATAAGCTGGCATTGGCTCATTACTTCAGAGCTTCGAACGGTGTCGCCGGTGACGCCTTTAATATTCTTCCTCTGGATGACGACCACATCGCTTTTTATCATATTGATGTTGCCGGGCATGGGGTAAGAGCCGCTATGCATTCGTTTAATATTTCCCGGCAATTATCGGATCCCAATCAGCTTAACAAGCTCAGACAACTGAATGAAACAACAGGTCAGGTCAGCATTACATCGCCCAGCCAGGTTATTTCGGAATTTAATCGACAGTTTAACTGTAAGGACGAATGTACTGATTACTACACAATGATTTACGGCGTTCTCAATTGCCGCACAGGTGAAGGTGTCTTCAGCCAGGCAGGCATGCCACTGCCCATGCTTATCAGGTCTTCAACTAATGCTCAGAACCTGGGTAGTGGCGGGTTTCCCGTGGGAATGTTTGAAGAGGCCTCCTATAACGATCATCTGTTCACTCTGCAGACCGGGGAAAGACTAGTGCTTTATTCAGACGGCATTCTAAGCTGCAAACTTTCAAGTGGCGAAGAACTGAGTCAAAAAACATTATGCAAAATTCTGCAGAAACTCAGTGGCATCAACATTCGAAAGCTACATAAAAAAATGCCTGAAATATTTCAGCAAATTATTCAGGAATCGAGTTACGAGGATGACATATCCATCATGATCCTGGAGCGCGCCTCCGTGGATAAAAATAAGCCTTCAAGGCGCGCCGACTCGATGAACCATTTGAGCCCTAGCGGCGTAAGTAAAAAAGCAAATGCATGAGACCAGGAGAATTAACCCCATGACATCGCAATCCATTTCCATTGGCTTCAATGCCATCGGAGCATCAGCTACCGTCAATAAACTTAAGTCTTTTTGCGAAAAAAACAAACTTGATGATGAAACCAGCTTTCAAGTATGTGTCGTCGCTGCTGAAGCGATCAACAATATAATTCAGCATTCACCCAAATCTGCGAATGATGGTTTTATCAAAATCACCTTCAATCTTGATAAATCAGGTCTTGATCTTTGCATGGTGTATTGGTCTCCGGAGTTTGAACCACCAGCTAAAGCAACCTTACCGGATAAAGAATCACTCTCAGGAAGAGGCTGGCCAATTATTCAAGAATATATGGACAAGATCAGTTATAAACATCATTTTGGCATGAACACACTGACCTTACATAAACAGCTCTCCATCCAATCTGCCGCTTAATTAAGGCCCCCGAAACAGACTGGCTGCGACAAATCGCTATAGCGCTCGCAATTTTTTATAAACAAACCCGACAGTGGAATCACCACTGCCGGGCGCTCACCTCTAATAACGCAATCACCCCATAAGAGCATAGCTCTTGGCCCTGGCAGAGGTTAAGCATCTGCGGATTCTCAAAATAAAAAAAGACCCACCCGACACAGCAAATCGCTTTGCAATTTGCAAATCATTCATCAACCCCGACACAGAATCATTTATTTTCTATATATTTCAACAAGTTAAATTTATTAAAAAACTGGCCCGGAATTTGAAAGGTAATACCTAAACGCACCAGAGAGCATCTTATGACTCTGTGTACAGATCAACAAAACAGGAGATATACCATGAATTTTCCATTCACCGCTCACAACAAAGTAACCGTTATTAATTTGCCATCGCACTTGACCATGGCTAACGCAGAAAAATCCAGACAATATCTTGAACAGATCATTGTTGAAACCGGGCACAAAGCCATTGTAATGGATATGAGCAAGGTTGAGTTTGTCGACTCAAGTGGTTTATCGGTTCTGGTCAACGCATACAAAGCGCTGCATAAACGATCTGGAAAAGTGGTACTGTTCAAACCCGGTAAGAACGTCAGAGCGCTCATTGAACTGACTCGTTTACATGAAATTCTCTTTATTTATGAGGATCTCGATAACGCCATTACCGACTTGCAACAGGCAGCAGCATAATGAATACGATGAATGCATTGCGCACTGTGGCTTTGGCGTTGAACTGTTTTATAAGCGCCTGTTCGACGCCGAATATTGGCTTCTCCGAGGCACCTTACACCACAGGCAGACAGCACTGGCTGGAACAATCAGCGATTCAAGCTGAAAAAGGCCTCGACTATTACAATGCCAATCAGGCTTATCTTGGGTTTCATACTCATGAAGGCGCAAGTCATTCATCAATCACTCCGGTGACCCACCGTTTGAACGAATTCCATGAGCTTCGTTTGTCAGAAGGTGACAGGATTCGCGTCTGGATCCCTAGTGGCAACTGGCCAAACAGTTTCTTTGGCAATAGCGACACCGTTTATGAAGGGATTTACGAGATAGGCCAGAATAATCAGCTGAGATTACCGTTTCTGGCACCGATTTCTACCTCAGGACTGAGCGTGCCTGAACTGGAAACGCTGATCAACCAGCAATTGACCGATAAAGGCATTTTCAAGGCTGGCATGGCGCAAGTGAGCATCACCATTCAGGATCTTGCGCCGGTCAATGTTTTTGTCTCAGGCGCTGTCTTCAATGCCGGCCAAAAAACAATTAATACGCGAAACCCCTTACAATCTGGTGATCAATTTAATGTTAAAGGTCAGGCTCTGGCATTGGAACGACGACTCTCCAGTGCATTAAGAGCCTCTGGAGGTGTCAGACCCGATGCAGATATCAGTAGAGTTGAAGTAATCCGTGGCCACCAGACCATATCGGTTGACCTAACAGGCCTGATAAAAGGGTTCCCGAGCCAGGACATTAATCTGCAGCAAGGCGATCAGGTACGTGTTCCCAGCCAGGGGCTCCCGCAGACCAGTTTGATTACATTATCTCCTATCACGCCACCCGGGATTCGGCTGTATATTTCTAATCTGACCCAGCCTGCAATGCATAATGCTGGCTCAGCGATTGGCAAACATGCCACCAGTTTACCCTATGGCGCGCGTTTGCATAATGCTGTCGCCTCAGGCAACTGTGCCGGCGGCGCTGCCAGCACAAATAGTGACCGCCACGTAGTACTGATTACGACTGACCCGGTACGCCAGCAACCCGTTGCCATAGAGCGCAACATCGAAACCTTGTTGCGCCAGCCCCATAAACTCAGCCAGAACCCCTATCTGATGCCGGATGACAGCATCGTATGCTATGACTCAGAAGTGACCAACATCAGGGAAATTGCGCGAACCATAACGGACATCCTGCTACCTATTCCACTTGTTCGCTAACCAAGGAATCCATAAACGTGACTGTAGACGCTACTCAAAATAAAGGCTTGCTCTATCGCTTACTGGCGGAGGGCAGCCACTTGAACCAGAAAGAGCGAAAAACCGTGTATATCACGGTAACCGTTTTAAGCTCTGTGATCATCTGGAGCGCTATCGGGTTATTTTTGTGGAAAACACCACCTCGCTTTGTCAGTGAATGGAGCTTGATATTACCCAGTGCCACCAAGGGTCATTCCATTAGTCTTGAAAGTATTGGCCAGGCCTCGACCAGTGGCACATCGCCCTATG
>JBFHPN010000263.1:0-4295 GCA_041592735.1 Oleiphilaceae bacterium
AAGGAGGTCGGGGCATTTCTCGCTGGTGTGTCACTGGCATCCACGCCATATCGAGAAGTAATTGCCGCGCGCTTAAGCAGTTTACGGGATTTTTTATTGCTGTTCTTTTTTGTTGACTTGGGGGCATCATTAAATCTGGCATCAATGAGTGACCAGGTGTTTTCGGCGATTGTTTTTTCATTGTTTGTCATTGTTGGCAACCCCCTGATTGTGATGGTTATTATGGGGCTAATGGGCTATCGAAAACGTACCGGCTTTCTTGCCGGCCTAACGGTGGCCCAGATAAGTGAATTTTCGTTGATATTGGCGGCATTGGGTATTTCTCTGGGGCATCTTGATCAAACCGTTTTGGGGCTGATTACCCTGGTAGGTTTGATCACAATCAGCGCCTCGACGTATATGATTCTCTACTCACATCACCTCTACAGGGTGCTTCAGCCATTTTTGAACGTTTTCGAGAGAGAATATGCGTTTAGAGAGAATCTTGCTGAAACGACTCATATCATTGAGCGCTATGATTGCCTGATTTTTGGTCTGGGGCGGTTTGGCCGCACTATTTCTCTTGCTTTGAAAGAGCGTGGTTTCAATATACTTGGTGTTGATTTTGACCCGGATATGATTCACCGAATGAGTGATCTGGGGATTGATGCTCGTTATGGTGATGCTGAAGATACAGAATTCATTGAGGGCCTCAATCTGGCTTCAATAAAATGGATAGTCGTGGCTACCCATGATAAACATGTCAATCAAGCCATCAGCCAATCATTAAAAAAAGCCGGCTATCAGGGGCAGTTAGCGCTTACGGCGCATAGTGCTGTGTCCGGTGAACCATGTTTCTACAGGGGGGATGAGCTGTTGATTATCCCTCATGAATATGCCGCTGAAAGAGCCGCAGAATATATCAGCCAGCAATCGGTCTTAAATAACAATGAGCGATCGAGCGCTCTAAACGGATAGCTCGGCCTCAGACAGGCAATCAATAAATAAATACCGTTTGATTATAAGGAATAGCCAAATATGTCCAAAGCACCCTTGATTCTGAGTCCTCTGAAAAACCTTGTGGATCAATTTGATCGATTGATTCATGGCCGGCTTTGGTTGAAGGTAATTTTGGCGATGATTCTGGGCATTCTCTGCGGCATATTGCTGGGGCCGGATCTGGGTTTTTTTGCTGACACAACCGTTAAGGCCATTACTGCCTGGGTAGCCTTGCCTGGCCAGATATTTCTCGCGATTATTCAGATGATTGTCGTCCCCTTGGTGATGGCATCCATTGTACGTGGTCTGGCTGCTAATAATAACCCTGCAGCCATGAAGAAAAATGGCGTTATCGCTCTGCTATTTATTGTTCTATCAACGATGGTGGCAGCAGTGGTAGGGATTGTCCTGGCCTTGCAAATCCAGCCGGGTAGTTTTGTGGATGCTACATCGCTGATCGATCCCCATCTGGTTGCACTCGAAAGTACAGCGGCCAAAGGTTTTCCGGCTGCTTCAGAATTACCTGGTAAAGTGTCAGAGTTAATACCTAAAAATCCTTTGGCATCCATGGCCTCAGGTGAAATGTTGCAGGTGATCCTCTTCTCTGCTGTCTTGGGGGCAGCCCTATTGTCGATACCTGCTCAGCAGTCAAGGCCTTTATTTGAGTTGTTGGGGGCACTGCAGGAAGTTAGCCTGCGTATTGTTTCCTGGGCGATGATTTTGGCACCTTTTGCGGTGTTTGGTTTAATCACCCGCCTGGTCGCCAATCTTGGTTTGAATGTCCTGGCAGGTATGGCGGTCTACGTAGTGACTGTTATCATAGGCTTGCTTGTTATTTCCTTGTTATATCTAATCGTCGCCAGGTTTACGACAGCGTTGAGCATTAAGGCTTTTTTGGTGAAGGTGCGCGAATTATTGCTTCTTGCTTTTTCTACCAGCAGCTCAGCAGCGGTCATGCCGATGACCTTGCAGGTGGTGGAAGATAAGTTAAAAGTGAGGGCGGAAATCGCTCGTTTTCTGGTGCCGCTGGGGGCCACGATTAATATGACAGGAACTGCCATGTATCAAGGGGTTGCCACGGTGTTTCTTGCTCAGGTGTTTAATGTCGACTTAAGCCTCTCTAGTTATATTTTTATCGTAACTATGGCTGTTGCCGCCTCTATCGGCTCACCGGCTACCCCGGGTGCAGGCATTATTATTCTTAGTATGGTGCTTGAAGGAGTGGGTATTCCGGCCGCTGGTGTAGCGCTTATTCTGGGTGTCGATCGTATTCTGGATATGTGTCGAACCTCGGTGAATATTCTTGGGGATGTCGTCGCATGTTGTACTGTCGAGAGGCTGACAACTTCATCTGCAGATGATACAGGTCATTCAGTTACTGAACAGCAATCGTCATAATAAAAAGCTATTCCTAAGTTATTGAACATCAAAGAAAACACATAATTCTCACTAGTTCGATAACCATGCCCCTAACAGGCTGTACGGATAGTTAAAACATTTTTTACAGGAGTCTCGTCTATGGAAAAACAAGATAAACAACTCACAGCGGTACTCGCAGAGCAGGAGTTACATCAGATTGATGCGTTTTGGCGAGCCTGTAATTATCTCGCCGCAGGCATGATTTATCTGCGTGATAATGTGTTATTGAAAAGACCATTGCAGACGAGCGATTTGAAACAGCGCTTGCTCGGACATTGGGGGGCGAGCCCAGGGTTGGCCTTTATGTACGCGCACATGAATCGTGTCATTACTAAGTATGATCTGGATGCCATCTTTTTGGCGGGCCCGGGTCATGGTGCTCCGGGTGTGCTGGCTCCTGTCTATCTAGAGGGGGTTTACAGTGAAATATACCCTGAAGTAGATCAAAGTCTCGACGGTTTGAAGCGCCTGTTCAAGCAATTTTCGTTTCCTGGCGGTATTGGCAGCCATTGTACACCTGAACTGCCCGGCTCCATACATGAAGGCGGTGAGCTGGGTTACAGCGTTTCTCATGCCTTTGGTGCAGCATTTGATAACCCTGAGTTGATTGTCACGGTAGCCGTAGGCGATGGCGAGGCAGAAATCGGCCCTTTGGCAACATCCTGGCACTCCAGCAAGTTCCTTAATCCGATCAGAGATGGTGCAGTACTCCCTATTCTGCATTTAAATGGTTATAAAATTAATAACCCGACCTTGCTATCTCGTATACCCCATGACGAGCTTGAGAATTTGTTCAAAGGTTATGGCTGGCATGTTCATTTTGTTGAAGGTGATCAGCCAGAATTAATGCATCAGCGCATGGCAGCCACTCTTGATGCCTGTATTCAAGAAATCAGAACCCGGCAGAGAGAAGCGCGCGCTAGTGGAAAAGCGCAACGTGTTATCTGGCCAATGATTATTCTGCGAACCCCGAAAGGCTGGACTGGCCCCAAAGAAGTGGAGGGCAATAAAGTAGAGGGGTTCTGGCGTGCCCACCAGGTGCCGCTGGGCGGAGTTCATACCAGTGCAGAACAGCTGGCGCAGTTGGAGCAATGGCTGAAGAGTTACCGGCCTGAGGAGTTGTTTGACGATGAAGGTCGGGTAGTCGATCTTATTCGCCAATTTGTTCCTAAAGGTCTCAAGCGAATGAGTGCCAGCCCGCATGCCAATGGCGGGATTCTGAAACGCAATCTGAAAATGCCCGACTTTAGAAAGTATGCTGCAAAGGTAGAACAACCCGGCAAGGTTCAGGCAATGAATACCAAGCCGCTTGGACAGATGTTGCGGGATGTTATGGCCGCGAACATGGATAATTTCAGAGTCTTCGGCCCTGATGAAAATACCTCTAACAAACTGGATGCTATTTATGAGGTCAGTAAAAAATGCTGGTTAGCCGATTACCTGCCAGAAGATGATAACGGCGGGCAATTAAGCCCGGATGGCCGTGTCATGGAAATGCTCTCAGAGCATACCCTCGAAGGTTGGTATGAAGGATATGTGCTCACGGGTCGGCATGGTTTCTTTGCAACTTATGAGGCCTTTGTGCATGTGATAGATTCGATGTTTAATCAGCATGCCAAGTGGTTGGCGATATCCGAAAGCCTCGACTGGCGCCGTCCGGTGGCATCAATCAATTTATTGATTACCTCAACGGTATGGCGTCAGGACCATAATGGATTTACGCATCAGGATCCGGGTTTCTTGGATCTGGTGGTGAACAAAAGTCCAAGCGTGACACGAATCTATTTGCCGCCAGATGTGAATTGCCTGTTGTCCACGGCCGATCATTGCTTAAGAAGCCATAACGATATAAATGTAATTGTCTGTGATAAGCAGTCTCATATTCAGTATCTTGATAT
>JBFHPN010000264.1:0-4267 GCA_041592735.1 Oleiphilaceae bacterium
AAAGGCAGTAAATTTCAGTTACAGGTATGGGAGGCCTTGCTGCGAATTCCTCAGGGTGAAGTCGCCAGCTACCAGCAAGTGGCGCAAAGTATCCGGCAACCGGATGCCACCCGTGCGGTTGCCTCGGCGATTGCTCGGAATCATATTGGTTACTTGATTCCGTGTCATCGCGTGATTAGAAGTAATGGTGAATTCAATCAATATCGCTGGGGCGCTGTTCGGAAAATGGCGATGATTGCCTGGGAAGAGAGCCAAAGAGCAGACACAACGCCTTCTTAGTTTGAGGACGTGTCCGATTGGCTCATCATCTTATCAAAGGCACGGGCAGCTTCGTATTCTGCTTCAGCGTAATGCTGTTTGATTAGCTCACGTATTTGTATTTCTTTATCTTCATCAGTCAGACCTGCCTGCATAATATAGCGTTTATCTTCTATATATCTGAGGTAGCGCATGAGCCATTCTGTTTCAACCGCTTGAAGTTTTTTCAAATTCTCAACGGTATCCAGACCATATTTCTCGCTAATTTTCTGATTGATTTCTGCCTGAGACAAACCGGAATTCTCTAGATTATCAATCCATTCCCCCAGGTTTGCATGCGAGTCGGCTTGCTCGGAATGGGTCACTTCGACAGCGCTTGTTTGATTGTTAGTATCTAAACTGTTGTCTTCAGGTGCTTCAGGAAAAAAAGCGTTATACAGCGAAGCACCTAAAATGCGCTCTCTCAATGCTCGAAGATCTGCTTGAAGTGCCTGCATTTCAGTCGAATTTGCCGGCGGTTTTGCTGATTGCAAGTAAGCATCTTCCGCTTGTTTCAGTGTATAGAGTCGTTCTATTGTCTGGTTTAGGAAATGAGGAAGAACGGTTTCTTCATTTACCTGCAATGTCTCGATTAACTGAAGCAATTCTGCGTCACTTAGCTGAGTTGGTAGGCGGGATATAAATATCTCCAGGGCAACTTTCTGAGGTGTGTCCAGGTTGAAATGTTCTTCAAAGTGAGCAAGAAGCTCTAAAAGCGAAGCATCCAGGAAGGCTTGCTTATCTTCAACAGACTCTTTCAGAGCTTCTTCACTATGACTCTGGATCTTTATGACAGATGCGTCATCAGGCTTGGCTATTGTTGAGTCGGCTAATAGTCGTAGTTCAGCAGGTACTTGCTGTTTAGCAGAATCACCAGGCATGTTCTCAGGTACTGACATACGCTTAACTTGACCATCACTTGCAAGCTGCAAAGGTGCATCGCTTAGATAGGCGAAGCTGGAGATTACAATAACTAAGGTGATGCCTGAGAGTGCTAGGACGGCGACTTTATTCATTGACGCTCCACTGTCTGTCAATGACTAAGCCCTCGGGTTGATGAATCTGAATAGAGGCTTTTTTCAAAAGACGGGTGATTTCCTGATCGAGAGCCTCTTTCACTAACTCAGAGTGCAATATTTCTCTGGCCTGCTCATAGGGTTGCTTTTCAATAGTGTTTTTATCGATTAATTGCATTACTTGCCATCCTTCACTGGCCTGAATAGCCTCTGTGACAAGTCCGCCAAGGGGGAGCTTTTTCACTTCTTCTCTAAGGGAGGGGGCGATGTCATCAATCAGCACCCAGGCACTTTCTTTAACATGATCCTTATATGCATTAGCTATGTTTGCATCATCTTTGTTGGTATCAGGCCTGTTTAAATGTGTTATGAGTAAACGTGAATCCTCCTTGTTGGGCACGGTCCAAATCTTAAAACGATACAGAGTCATTGCTTCCTGTTGCTGATATGCCTTTAACAAAGCCGATTCGTCTACTTCGATGTTGTGCATGATGTCTTGCACAAACAGCTGAGCCAACAGGGTTTTTCTAGCCATTGCCAATTCTGTTATGACTTCCGGACGCTCATCGATATGCTGATGAATTGCTTCCTGAGCAAGTAGCTCGGTGACAATTAAATCTTTAGCGATTTTAGATACATAGTGTGGCTGTTCTTGGGGGCGATGGAGGGTTTGTTGCTGGGTTTGAGGATCATGCATTTGCTGATCTTCCTGTGCTCTCGTGCCCACTAAAAACGCAAATAATGCGTAGGGTATGACCTTGTCGTTTACCGTAGCAAACCGCTCAGAGGCGTTGTCCTGAGCAAAACTCATCTGACAACATAAGCTGGTAACAATGAATATCCAAATCAGATTCTGCATTATGTTTGACTCTATAAGAAAGGGTAATCTTAAGCTTAGGCGTTATTTCAGATAACTGAATTTTAGTCAGTATATGAGGCTCTCAGAAATAGTCAGCGATTAGACGAGACCTCCGGTGGTCACTCAGATAAGACCACCCACACTTCGATAAATTTTATATAAATAAAAAGACGGGCCAATAGCCGAAATGCAATTCCTATTGGCCCGTTAAAACTAACTACTTGCTTTGCGTAAATCGTGTTTTATAAGTTATTTTTGACATCAATAAATACATCGGCATCACTTAACAAGGTGTTATGACCAACACTTTTTGTCTGAATGCTGTTGCCGCACTGTGCACTGCTGTTGGGAAGAATGATTTCATCGGCATCTGACCATAAGGAAACGTCACATCCCTTGCCGGCCAAGGATTGTAAAAATGAAGAGTTTGGTCGCATTTCAAAACAGGCCGGGCTCACACAAGCATAGGCCCAGGTAGTTCCTTTATGGGGTGTGCCGAGGGTAATGAGTTTGCTGGTTTTTCGTGAGCCGCCTTCAAATACACGATACCAGCGAGATACTAAACCGCCATTTGAGTGTGCGATCAAACGTGCTTTTGCCTGGCCAGAGTTGTTCAATGCGCCATCAACGAAGGATTTAAGTTGAGATGCACTGGTTTTATTACTGATGCCGAGACTGTTATAGCCAAATTTATAAAGAGCGCATGCAGGCTGACCATCAGCTTTCAAACGACTTTCCATAGTATTGAAGCTAGAGGTTGATCCGCTATAACCATGAACCATGATAATGGGTTCAACGGGACAGCCAGTGCTTGTTGCACCTCCGCCTTTTTTACCTGCAAAGGCAGAGGGAGCAGTCAGCGCAAGACATAAAATGGTAAACAGTGAATATACTTTTATTGATTTCATAGTGGTGAGTCCTATCATTATTGTTATAAAAATATGTGAAACTTCTTTTTATTTTTAAACTGATTATTAACCAAGTTCTTATTAGTGCTCTATATCTCTGTTCATGTAGGTACAGTAAATCTGTCGTGTCATTCAGATGAGTATCGACTGGCAGACGGGCATACCTCCACCCCCTTCACTTAAAGCACGTTTTGAAGCTTAATTATCGAAAACTGGAAAATATTGTAAGAAATAATCATGGCATTAAAAAATGAGCGGTCGTTCACTTATTTTGAATTAAATGCTTTGTGTTGAGTTGATAGGTGCATCTTCTTAGAGAGGTCTTAAAGACTTACTTCAGCCAAATATCAAATTGGACTGAAGTAAGAAAGAGGTTTAAGAGCAGCTTTTTAGTGGTTATTTATAAATTATTTTTTACATCGTTATAGACAATCGCATCCGAGAGCATGCCGTTGTGACTGGCACTGTTGGTTTGAATACTTCTGCCGCATTTCGCACTGCTGTTGGGGAGGATGATTTCGTCGGCATTGGACCATAATGAAATATCGCAGCCTTTTCCTGCAAGCGTTTTCAGAAAGTCAGAATTGGGGCGCATCTCATAACATGCAGGGCTCACACAGCCATAGGCCCAGGTAGTCCCTTCGTGAGGTGAGCCCAGAGTAATGAGTTTACTAGATTGATTTGCGCCACCTTCAAAAACCCGATACCAGCGGGATACCAGTCCACCGTTCGAATGAGCAACTAAGCGTGCTTTCGCCTGACCGGTTGTACTGAGTGCACTTTCAACAAAGACTTTTAACTTAGCGGCACTGGTTTTGTTGCTATCACCGATACTGTTGTAACCAAATTTGAAGAGCGCACAGGCAGGTTGATCCGACTGTAAACGTGTTTCCATATTGTTAAAGTTAGATGTGGCACCCATAAATCCATGAATCATAATAATTGGTTCTACCTCACAACTGGGTGCGGTGGTACCTGAGTCTCTTTTACCGGCATAACTGTTGCCAATAGCGAGCAGGAGGCTGGCAATGGCAGCCAGTATGGAGAGTCTTGTTGTATTTTTCATAAGCTAGATACCTGTATTTGTGAGCGGATCATTTTTGGCCTGTTTTTCCTCGTTAGATAAGAATGATCCCGCTTCAATAAATTACATCAGAATGTTAGAGGTGGTTGAAATGTTCTATCTT
>JBFHPN010000265.1:0-4258 GCA_041592735.1 Oleiphilaceae bacterium
ACTCGTGCAATCAAATATTCACTTTTATCCATGATTGGAAACTCTCTACTTATACTTCAGGGAGGATATTAGCTATTTTCAGCAACCACATCACCTTAAGCATCAAATTCAATAACTTAGAAATCTTTATTAAAGTTATTTTGAGGAATAAAAGAACGCTGAACCAGTACTTTACCAATTCATATGCCCTTAATAATTAGCAGAACAAAAGTCCCTCGTCCAGAAATCTTCAGAAGAGAAATGTAAAGATTTTTTTAAATTCTTCCTCAGTCATTTGAGTCAGGCATTGGATATTTTTTTCTGGTATCGCATCAGGATCAGGATGAAGCTCTAGCGCCTTTTCAACACTTTCTTCTCTCAATAAATGCAAAATAG
Organism: Oleiphilaceae bacterium; assembly: GCA_041592735.1. GTDB lineage: Bacteria > Pseudomonadota > Gammaproteobacteria > Pseudomonadales > Oleiphilaceae > PZPK01. The sequence goes on from JBFHPN010000265.1 coordinate 376, forward strand.
GATAAGGCGCTCGATTCGTATAATTTTCACGGTCATCCGCTTTTGTGCCGGCAAATTGGTAATTCGGATGGAAGCTGGCTATTTGAAAGACGCCTTCAAAGCCTTCCATCTGCAATACATCTTCAAGCACATGCAGAAAGTCATTGAAAATAAGAAAATCGTTAAACGCCCTGGGCAATACTAATAAGGTTGTTTCCAGGGTATCGGCTGAATGGTTTTCCAACTTGATGAGTTCGCTCAGTACTGCTTCGAGTATAGAATCATTGTCTTCGGCAAAACAGACGGCGATGTTTACCCGCTTTTCCTCATAGGGTTTGCGGGCGAAAGGGCAAAAATTGAGGCCGATGACTATATTTCGCAGCCACTCGCTTACCTTCTCAACATAGAATGCTGCGTGTTCAGATGTCATAGCGTTTCCTTAATAAAGCATTATCAGACGGTAAGATCAGGCTCATGAAAGCGTCCAAAGCATTTTGTCGCGCGTGGGTCGTTCAATCACGCCTTTCTCTGTCACAATGACATCAATTAAACGAGCCGGGGTAACATCAAAAACCGGATTTATGGTTTCAACACCCTCCGCAGCAAGCGGAAAACCTCTGAACTCCGTCAATTCTGAAGAATCGCGCATTTCTATTTCTATGCTATCCCCGCTTTCTAAAGATAAATCGACGGTACTGCTGGGTGCGACAACCATAACTTTTACATCATGATATTTTGCAGCAATGGCAAGTTGAAAAGTACCTATCTTATTGGCAACATCGCCATTTGCCGCAATCCGGTCAGCACCGACAATAACCCACTTTATTGTCCTATTACTCATCAACCAGGCAGCTGCAGAATCAACATTCAAACATACTGGGACATTATCGTACATCAGCTCCCACGCAGTGAGTCGTGCACCTTGAAACCAGGGGCGTGTTTCATCAGCATAGACTTTATCAATCAATTTCTGTTGCCAGGCTAATCTGGCCACACCCAGAGCCGTACCATAGCCTCCCGTTGCTAGGCTGCCCGCATTGCAATGCGTAATAATTGAAAAGGGCTTGCCTGCTGTTTTTGATAATTCCTGACAGGCTAGTTCGGCCATCTTGTAATTATTTTCAATATCATCTTCATGGATTTCTCTTGCCAGTCTTAATAATTCATGAGGCAGATCCAGGATTGCGGTATTTTTATCCACTACTTGTTGTGCGCGTTCAACCGCCCAGACTAAATTGACAGCCGTGGGTCGTGCTGCTTTGAGCATCTCAAAATCTTTACGAAGACTCGCTTCCAGGCTAAGGCGATTATTATGGTTCGTTTCTTTTAATCTTTCCCGTGCTGCCAAAGAACAGGCATACGCAGCGGTAATACCTATTGCTGGCGCCCCTCTGACAGTCATATTTTTTATCGCATCCACTGCCTGCCGGACAGATTGGCAAATGACGTAAACTTCCTCTAATGGCAGCTTACGCTGATCAAGAAGCACTAATTTATCACTATGCCATTCTACTGCATGCACGTGACGTCGATTATTCATTATCTACTACCTCAATAATTCCTGTTTTTTTATCTTTTTTTCCATGCTCGATAACGCAACTAAAACTGACTTTCTCCAATTTATTGAAACGAATCAGAATTTCTTTTGTTTCTTGCCTGGTCAACATGACTGTTGGGCGCTGCTCAAGTTCTTTCACAATTGCTTCTGCTTCATCCACACTGTTCGAAGAATGCGAATGATTGTGAGGTTGCTTATTGGCTTTATGTTGGCTGTGAAAGACCTCATCAGCAACAAACATCTTGAATTTATCATCCTGAGTTAATCGTTTTATATCATTCGAAAAAGCAATCAGATGGCTCTCATTGGTTTTATTAGTCACTACAAATCGAATGATTTGAGCTGCAGGGACAGTGAGTGTTTCTGGCCAAAAGCGATCCTTTAACACTTCGATATGAACAGTACTCGATTCCGCCGCCACACCAAATAAAGGATCTTTCCAGTATTCACCCAACACACTTTGGGGAGTAATTTCTGCAAAAGCTGGCGCAAGGTTCAACCAGATTATTCCAGTCATCAGACACAATTTACTGTTATTTAACATGATGAATACCGCACACTTATTCCCGGGTAGTGTAAAATAAAACCCACCTTAAAACGAAACTTAAATATGCCAAATGAATCATAAAAAAAACGTATTGACTATCGCAGGCTCTGACCCCTCTGGTGGCGCAGGTTTACAGGCAGACCTTAAAACCTTCGAAGCATTTCATGTTTACGGGGCATCTGTTGTCAGCGCCATCACCGTTCAAAATACGCAAGGCGTAAGCTCGGTATTCGATCTCCCTGCCGAACTTGTCGACGCACAATTAGCCTCCGTACTTAGTGATATTCGCTTTTCAGCCATTAAAACCGGCATGTTAAAAACAAGCGAGCAAATACAATGCATAGCGGGTCAACTGCGTTTATTAAAAGATCTTCGGCTTGTTATCGATCCTGTGCTTATTTCGTCAAGCGGCTTTCGTTTACAGGATCAAGACGCCACAGACGTGATGATCAGCGAGTTATTTCCTCTTTCCACACTAATCACCCCCAACCTGCCTGAAGCCGCTTGTCTGCTCAATCGTGATCTAAGTTGGGTTAGCGCATTCCCGGAAGAGAGTTGTCGCCTCTTGATTGAGCGCTACACATTAAACGCAGTGTTACTCAAAGGCGGGCATTCTGAAAACAATTATTGTGAAGATATCTTAGCCATTCACGCTGATAGCACTTTAGAGCCAATTCAAATACAAGCATTTAAACATGCAAAACAACATACCCAGCATACGCATGGCACGGGTTGCACGCTTGCATCGGCTATTGCGGCATGCCTGGCTAAAGAGATGGACTTAATAAATGCCGTTGCTTTATCTGTAGACTACCTTCAACACGCGATTAAACGCAGCAATGAACAAGCAGTAGGAAAAGGTAACGGCCCGCTTAATCATCAGGCCGCCTCAAAATTTATGTGCGAGTGAGGCTGCAGACTTCCCTTCTCAAGATAAAACGAAGTTTAAATTGTTTTTTTCGCTACCAAGTTGTTGGAACGAAAAACGTAAACTTATTCGCTAACTTTATTTTTAAAAATCAACTTGAATCTGAAATGCTTCTCCACCTCAAGAATACAGTAAAAAAGGACGCCCAGAATCAGGATGCTAAACAATTGAATGGCAGAAAGTGCTGCAGTGCCGAATACGGATTGGAAGAACGGAACATAGCAGACAATAATTTGAGCCATTAACACAAGCGTAATGGTTAACCAAACAACTTTGGTGCCTTTTAACATTGAAACGTTGAATCCCGGCCGAGAAGCGTTCCTGATATATAAAAGATGGAAAATCTCTAATACAACCAGAGTATTCAGCGCCAGAGTTCGTGCCAGAGGCTCACCCAGATTCTGTGAGATTGCAACACCGTATATACTAAATACCGCCATGACGATTAACATGGAAACCGTCAGTACATGCAATATGAGCTGACCACTAATGAGTCCAGTCTGATTGGATCGCGGGGCGCGTTTCATGATATCGCTGTCACTCGGCTCAAACGCCAGTGCGAACCCCAGAGTAATGGCCGTGATCAGATTAATCCAAAGTATTTGAACGGGTGTAATGGGTAATGCCAGGCCTAGCAGCAAGGCTACGATTACGATCATGGCTTCACCGGTATTTGTTGGCAGTAACCAGAAGATGACCTTACGAATATTATCGTAAACGGTGCGGCCTTCTTTGACTGCCGCAACGATTGAGGCGAAGTTATCATCTGCCAACACGATTTCAGCTGCCTCTTTTGCAGCTTCACTGCCTTTTTTCCCCATGGCTATGCCGATATCAGCGCGCTTTAATGCCGGAGAATCGTTAACGCCAT
>JBFHPN010000266.1:0-4244 GCA_041592735.1 Oleiphilaceae bacterium
CGTATAGGTTTTTAACATCGTGGCGCAGCCTTGTTGGTTATCTGCCAGAACGAGCCCGATACACGGGTTTCCCAGCACCAGCATCTCTAAAAATGTTTGACCCAAACCACAGATCACCAGATCACTGTTGCAGGTTTTTTCCAGAAAATCCTTGAAATAGCCGACTTCAAGTGAACATCTCTCGGGTACGTTTACCGGCACGGGGCTGAGTACGGAAATGTTAACCTTTGCATGCACAAGCATATCAAGCAGTTCGGCCATTTGCTGAACAAGGCTGCTTTGATCCGCGCCTCCCAGGCTCAGTAAAATGGATAATTCACCCTTATGCGTTGGGCACTTGATCTGAGCTTGCTTAGTTTGTTTCAGAAGACGGCTCACTTCCTCGCGAAACAGTAGATAGTCCAGTCCACATAATACCTCAGCATGCGGATAGCGGCTGGCGAGATCCTGCGGGTCACCGAAGGCATTGATGACCAGGCCTGCCCGAGAATCGAGTCGTGTCGGCAGATCCTCAAAGACCACCATTTTGGAAAACACGACCCCGCCAGAAAGGTAATCATCAAACGCCGCATAATGATCAAATACCAGACAACGGCATGCAAGTACCGTCGTTATGCTGTAATACCTTATCTTGTGCTGTTCAAGTAATGCGCGATACGTTTCTTCGTAATGTCCTGTGCAGGCGACCTGAAAAGATTGCTTCTGCAATGCCTGCATCAGCCCCAAGGCACGTTGCAAGTGCCCTGCCCCGACACGCTTATTGGCATCAAAACGAAACAGAAAATCAAGCATCAAACACATCTTCGAAATAGAGAGGGCTATTTGCCGGTTTCGCGGTTTTCAAGGGGCGGCCGATGATCTCATCAAAATATTTTGGTGCCATACCGAAGCCGGGTCGGACGACTTTTATATCATCGCGGCCAAGGACATCCCCTTTTTGTTTATCCTGACAGAGATAGATAGAACGCCGGTATTTAAGTGAATCCAACTCTGAGGGGGACGGGCCATAATGCACCTGTCCGATCACACCGCGAATATTTCGGGTTTCTTTTACCAGATATGCAAAATCTTCAGGTGTTGAGGAAAAAGCCGCATCAACCGCCTGTGAATCCGCACTCAGCACAAAGTGACGCTCAATAAGTTCTGCCCCCATGGCCGCCGCTACAATTGATGCACCGATCCCGCATGAGTGATCAGAGAGCCCGACCGGTACCCCAAAACGTTGGCGCATGTCGGCCATGGTCAACAGATTGGCATCGCTGATCGGTGCCGGATAGCAACTGGTACATTTTAACAAGGCCAGTTGCTGGCAACCATGCTTAGACAAATGCTCTACGGCTTCGGAGATCTCATCCAGCGATGACATACCGGTAGACATAATCACCGGTTTGCCGGTTTGTGCCACCTGTTTTAGAAGGGGAAAATGGTTTAATTCAAAGGAAGCGATTTTGTAACAGGGCACATCAAGTGTTTCCAGAAATTCAACACTACTCTCATCGAAAGGCGAACTAAACGCTATCAGACCGTATTCTCTGGCTAAATGAAATAAGTCTCTATGCCATTCCCAGGGCGTGGCCGCCTTTTGGTAAAGCCGGTATAAATTTTCCCCTTTCCAAAGACTACTTTGCTCATTAATCTGAAATTCAGGGTTATCACTATTGAGTGTGATCGTATCCGCTGTATAGGTTTGCAGCTTAATGGCATCTACGCCGGATTTTGCCGCAGACGCTATCATCTGTTCCGCTGTCTTCAAACAACGGCCGTGGTTTCCGGATAGCTCGGCAATGATAAATGGCGGTAAGGACGTATCGATAAGCCGGTCGCGTATTTTCATAACTTTTATCGGTTTTCTTATGATTATAGGGTTTGAATGTAAACTGGCCTTGGGGTTTCTAATGCGTAAGTATTAATCGCGTAGGTATTAATCCTGCGCCTGCAGAAAATGGGCTTTATAGAGTATTTCTGCAAATTCCCAATCATCAGGGTTATCTATATCCTGTACATACTTTCTGTTTATCTCACAGGCTTTAAAACGCACCTGAGACAATACGCCCTTAAAGGCATCTCGCGTCCCCCAGAAAAACTGAGCGGCATCATGGTAACATGGCTCCAGGTCTTGAGAACGCATCTGAATAAATTCTGGATAACAGGGTTCAAGATTTAACGCATCATTTAGTTTTAGCGCTCTTTGTATGGGAAACTCAAAAGCGGTCACCGATAACACCAAATCCGCTTCATTTTCAGCAATTAAGGCATAGCCTTTCCGCAAATCAGCCACGCGCATTAAGGGCGCTGTTGCATATAGGAGGCAAACTGCATGAGGAGACTGATCATGCTCTTCATACCAGCTAATGGCATGTTTAATCACTTCACCGACAGCTGTAAAGTCATCCGCTAAGGTCTGAGGCCGAATAAAGGGCACCTTTGCGCCATATTCCCTGGCTATAGCTGCAATTTTTTCGCAATCAGTCGACACCATGACTTCATCAAACAATCCTGATGCCAGCGCATTCTCAATTGAATAAGCAATGATGGGCTTACCCAGAAAATGCTTTATATTTTTGTGCGGAATTCGTTTGCTTCCGCCTCGGGCAGGAATCACAGCCAAGCGCATAATCACCTCAATTTATCAGGATGCTGATTATAAATTGTAGCTAGTTTTACGCACTTACCCAGAAATTGGCACAGCTTTCGCAAAACAACCTAAATATAACCCTACACATAAAAAAAGCGGAAGAGGTTTTCCTATAATGAGCACAACGACACCCAAGCTGCAACCTGTTGTAAATGAGTTTTCCGAAGCAGAACGCTCTGATATCGCTCGATTATTGATCCACGCCAATGATCTTTATCAAATGTACAACAATAGCGAGACCCCGAGTGATCAACGTAAAACCTCATTGAACCACGCCTTTAAATTAATAACCCAAGTGATGCATATTGCACCGAATAATCCTTCGGCCATGAATCTCTTGGGAAGGATAGAATTAGACCGAGGCAATATCAAAACAGCAGCCGCCTTGTTTGATAAATGCCTGGAACATTCGCCTGAAAATACGCAATACCTCTGCAACAAAGGTTATCTGCATATCATTGCAGAAGAGCCCGAACTTGCCATTGATTATTTTAACAAAGCACTGTCGATAGACAAATCCTACCAAAATGCTTTTCTGGGTATTGCCCGTGCTCATCATGCCCTTCAGCATTTTGATATTGCCTATTTACATTATCGATCCCTGATTAATCATGGTTTTGACAGTCAGCCTATTTTGCAGGGGATGCTTAATTGCTGCTCGGAAATTAAAATTGAAAAATACCAGACCGCACTTGAGCTGGATCTGTTTACGCTTTTCGCACATCCAGAATTGCCACATGAACGGCTCGGTCAATTTGCTGCCACATTAATATCCAAAAAATATGACCTTGAAAACCCAAATGCCTGTGTCGATTTACTCAGCGTTGCCGCCGACCCACTGGTTTATTACTCATTATTGAAATGCACGCTTCCAGATCCTTACGTCGAGGAATTTATTACGCTATTGCGACAAACCATTCTGCTTGAAACCGCAGAAACCGGCACCCTAAGAGATGAGCTGCAAGCACTGTGTATTGCGATCGCCGTCTATAACGAACGCACTAATTATTCACTGATCAGCGACGAAAAAGAACTGGATAAAGTGAACTATCTGGATCAGCTACTTATTCATACCTTGCATCATCAGTGGTCGGTTGAGGATATCGCCGGTGTGCTGATGATCATCGGCATGTACCAGGCGTTTTTCTCTCAAAATTATGCCGTCAAATTAACGGCGCTTGAGTTACAAGATTGGCCAGCAGCTTTACAACCACTGATGGACGCGGCACTTTACCGTCGAGCAAAACGGGAAGCATATAAACAACAATTCCCAGAAAAGAAAGATACCTTACTAGTCGCAAAAGAGGATTTACCCGCGCCTTTTCCTCGTTGGCACAATCTGGATTTCTTCAACCAGCAATCTCTTAAACAGGAGCTGATCAGTAACTTTCAACTGGTGGCCGATCAGCTACCCGATCGTTTACTGCTCTTGATTGCCGGAAAAAATGCCGCCCAACGCGCCTTTGAATATGCGCACCATTTTACGGATGTCGATATTCTGGCGGTAGAAAGCAACCTCGAAAACCTGGCTGAATGTTACATTCGCGCCAATGAGGAAAAATTAAGTAATGTTGTTTTTTGGCCGGAGTCATTAGCCGAGCGTTTTCTC
>JBFHPN010000267.1:0-4240 GCA_041592735.1 Oleiphilaceae bacterium
TACTAACCTCTGCAACCACGCAATACACCGAAGGTATAATCATCAGCGGCATGTCTGAATTCATCGCCACAGTTGGTGTCGGTTGCGCCGCCATTTTGGCCATTTTGATCTACGATGCAGATATCATGATCCAAACAATCCTTGGTCCAGGCACTGGGAGCACCCCAGCCGCAACTTGCACCGCACCGACCCATGCAGTTGCCGCCTTTATAACTGTTACCGACTACTATATTGGTTCGAACCACTGTTCCGCTGGAGCCTTTATCATAAACGGCTTGAACAGTGCTGCCTTTAGAGATACACGTTATTCCTTCATTTTTTTCAGTGGCGTTTGCGATGCCCGTGAAACTGATAATGAGGAATGCAGAAAGAAATACAAGAGTATTTTTAATCATGACTTGCTCCAACACTTAGTTATTATTTGCCGTAATCGGCTATTGGTTTAGATGCATCCAGCGGATTGTATTGTCCTTTTTTTCTTGAGACCTAAATGTTGTAGCCCCAACGGTGTGCACAAGGCAAGGCAAGAGTGGTTAATATCGGGCAAACTAGGTCAAAATTAATACTGTGCTGGCGATAAATGTGATCTGGTTAGCATTTTAGTTGGTGTTGAAGCTGGTGAGAGCGTGCGCTTCCTGTTCGGACAGCATTCTGTATTGACCAGGCAAGAGTGATGCGTCCAGACGTAATTGACCTATGGCATGTCGATGAATATGAAGCACCGGGTTTCGAAAGCGGCCGAACATGCGTTTGATTTGATGATACTTGCCTTCTTTGAGGGTTACCAGTGCACGTTTATCGCTCAGTTTCTCTAATTTAGCCGGGAGCGTCTTATGCTGTTCAAAGGGGAAATAAATGCCTTCCTCAAACGCGTTCACGCAGTCATCAGAGATAGGGTCGCGCACGGTGACTTCATAGACTTTACTGACTTTCTGCTCGGGAGACATTAACGAGGAAGACCAGTCGCTGTTATTGGTAAGCAAGAGCAGGCCTGAAGAGTTTAAATCCAGTCGGCCGGCGATATGCAAATCAGCGGTTATGGTTGAGTTCAGGCCGTTTTTTTGGAGAAGATCAATCACCGTATTATGTTGCTTATCCTGTGTCGCACTGAGCACACCCGCAGGCTTATGTAGCATCAGATAACAAGGTTGATGATCTTGAATGAGAATATTATCCATCGTGATACGAGAAAAATAATCAATCTGAGCGAGCCTGTCTGACGCAATTTCACCATTTATGGTAATTCGTTTTTGTGCCAATAATAAACGCACAGCATCTTTCGGAATACCTGCTTTAACAGATAAAAAACGATCCAGGCGAAATTTACGATGGGTCATACGGTTTATTCAAAGTACGTTTGATACTTGAGCAAGAGGTCTTCAACTAAGCTTGCTTCTTGCAGACCGCCGTTCGATTTCAAGGCCGAAATGGCCGGCATCAGTTCTGATAAATAAAGATGTAGCGCATCATGCGAAGCGCCTTGCATGGTGCAACCTTTAATTAGTTTGTCTAAGCTCTGGTCCAGTGACTGGCCCATTGAAATGCGCTGGTCCACGCTCATTGTTTCAGGCTTTGTTTGCTGGATGGTCTCTTGCATGGCAGAGAGTGTGTCACGTGTATGCGTATCCATGAGCCATTTTTGGTCACCATTCTTTTGAAGTGTATGGTGTGAATGTGCTGTATCCACAGAATGATGTGAATGCCCACCGTGTTGAAAGTGGCTGCAGCCGGTAAGGGTTAATGTGCCGATAGTAAAGCTCAGGGAAATGGCTAATACCTTGATTTTGCTTTTATGTTGAGGGTAAGTTCTATGAATCATAACATCTGCCCATTTTTTCGTGATTTTATAGCGGTGATCATATTGTATTCTGCTTGACGCGCAAATACCCAATAGGTGATCTCTTTTCTTCAAGACGCAGCGTATCCATTATCGAGATGTTTTTGCTGGTTTTAAGGTTAGCCAAAAGCACATGAATGGGGTATTTTGTGTTTGACGCAGCCATTTCAACTTAAAAATGATGATGAAGACAATAAAAACAACAAAACAGGTTTTAAAATGATGCGAGGTATTCGGTCGTGATGTTGAACTATCCTGCACTTAAGCGGGTGATGTTTTTGTTTCTAATGTTTGTTATATCGATGTTATCTGCAAATCTGACTCATGCAGAAAAGCTACTGATCAGAGCGGATAAAAAAGGTTTTCCTGCTACGTATATGAAAGCCCATCGTTGGGCCGGAATGGATATTGAAATCATAAAAGAATTATTTTCCCGAGCCGGTTTAGACTACGACTATGTCGAAATGCCTTTCTTGAGGAGCTTGTTGCAGATCAAACAGGGCACCATCCACCTGATCCCTAATCTGGTAAAGAATGAGGAACGTTCAAGTTATCTTCACTGGATGGGACCGACCAGAGTGACCTGCATCGGGTTGGTTGTGCAAGAGAAAAATAAAACTCTGGCGATTAATAGCACAGATGAACTGATTATGCAGGCGAAGCAAGTTCAGCAAAAAATTGGTTATCTCAGTGGCGCCAGTTATTCACCTTACCTTGATAAACGTTTACAACAAGATCTCGAATTTAATGAGGTGCTGCATTTATTACCGGATAATGTACAACACCGGCAAATGCTGAAACTGGGGCGCTTGTTGGGTTATTTTTATGATGCCTTCGAAATACAACAGCGCCTGAAAGATGCGGCATTTGCAGAACAGTATCAGGGCCTGGCCTTGCATGACTATCGCATAGAAGAATCCTGCACCGGTGCGTATTTTGGTATCTCCAGGAAACTGGATGTTGGCATTTATCAGCGGCTCGTCCGTGCCTTTGACGCTATGAAACAGGATGGCACCTTTGACAAGATCCATATCCGTTGGGTTGGTGTAAAACCTGATTTATAAGTAGCCCTGGTTTTTTGCCGCCAACAAAGCCTGTGTGCGGTTTTTGACATTCAGCTTGCTATAAATGTTATGCAGATGCCATTTCAGCGTCCCCAGAGATACCAGCATTTTATCCGCTATTTGTTTGTTGGGAAGGCCCTCTGACAGAGCTTGAATAATTTCAAGTTCCTTTGCGGTGAGATGTTCTATCAGGGTATTGCCGGTCGCTTCCTGGACGGGTTTGAGTTTACTCATTATGCGTTGGTAGAAGTGCTGCGCTTCGCTATTCATTTTTTTTGAAGGTGCCGACAATGATAGCAGCGGTATGAGTTCTGGCTCATCAAGAAACAGCCTGAGGTATTGCTGATGCGCGGCGAGTTCAAGCAAGTTTGCTAATTTTTCCAGCGCGGCCTCGGTTTGCTTGCTGTGATAAAGATTTATGATCTCAAGCTTGCGCCATTCTGCCAATCGTCTTAATTGGCCGTTCTGCTCGCTGCGACGGATCAGTTGCTGAAGAATAAAATCCGCATCTTGAAATGCTTTACGCTGCCATAGAGAAAAGATAATGCTGCGTGCTGCAATATTATGGGCCTTGTCTTGCAGTTTGAAATCTGCCGCGCTGCGTAAAATCAAATCATATTCACTGGCGTAACGCTCAGCATGCGAATAACGTTGATGGCGGATGAGATTAACGATCAACTCATCCAGTAATTTGTACTTCAAACGGGGCAGCATTTGTGTTTCTGCCCATTTAATACCATCTTTCAGAAAACCAAATGCTTCTTCAAAAGCCTGATCAGAGAGCAGGATACGCGCTTGCGTTTCGAAAGCGGCGATCAATAAATCGCTCGGACTCTGTTCTTTAAGATAGGGTAAGGTTTCTTTCAGAAAAGGCCGGGCAGTTTCTATTTCATCATGCTCATAATGAATGGCCGCCAGCAAGGCAGCGAGACCGAAGCCATTATGTGACTTCTCACCCAGCTTAAGGCGGGCCAGTTGGAATCCTTCCTGTGCTTCTCTTTGCGCCTCATGATGAAAGCCCTGTTTAGCATAGGTGACGGCAAGCAAGGCTTTCGCAATAGTAATGCCATAGTAAGAACCAAAGGTTTCAAGATGGCGTATTGCGTCATGGAAAGCCTGTCTGGAGGCCTGGAAGGCAGAACGGCATTTTTCGCAATAGCCTTTGATCAGTAAGGCGAGGCCGAGTTCATAATGTAATTGATTATCCAGATCTACGGCGTCTTCAGGTCGCCAGCGCTTCAGCCAGGCATCGACCAGAGGCGTCGCTTTGTCAGCATTATCTTTAAGCCCTTCCATACAGCAATACACTAAGCCTGCCGTGCGCATAATTTCCTGTTGA
>JBFHPN010000268.1:0-4235 GCA_041592735.1 Oleiphilaceae bacterium
ATGCCGAGTGGATTAGTCGGTCCGATTTTATTTATCGGTGCCAGCGTAGGGGGTATTTTCGGTATCTTAGCCGAAACCTTCATGCCTTCGATTGCATCCTCTCCGGGTTTCTATGCGATGCTAGGCATGGGTGCTATGATGGGTTCAGCCCTGCAAGCGCCTCTAGCAGCCTTGCTGGCCTTGTTGGAGCTGACACAAAATCCCAACATCATTATGCCCGGCATGTTAATCATTGTTATATCGAGCATGGTCGCCAGTGAAGTATTCAAACAGCAATCGGTTTTTCTGAGTATTCTAAAAGAACAAGGTGTCGATTTTAGTACCAGCCCTGTTATTCAGGCTTTGAGGCGCGTCAGTGTGGGCGCCATCATGTCCCGGCAATTCAGTTCTGCAAACCGTATACTAAGCTTCGAAGAGGCACAGGCGATTCTGCGTCAGGAACCCAAATGCATTTTAATCCATAATACCGAAGGCAAACCCGTTTCGGTTATGCCAACGGTAGATCTGGCGCATCATCTCGAAGAGAAAGTGTTAAAAATGCAAGAAAAGTTCTCTCCTGAAGACGCCAAGAACAACCTTAAAAACGTGAGTGTTGATCTGTTTGAAATACCTGCTCAAAGAAAAGATGTTGCGCCACTTTATTTTCAGGCCACACTGCAAGAAGCTCTGGATCGTTTTGCAGAAACCAAAACGGATATTCTTTATGTCGAACGCAGCAGTGGTCTGAAACTCTCCAGAATTTTAGGCGTACTGTATCGTTCAGATGTTGAAAATTACTATCAATATAAAAGGAAATAACTATGCTTTGGGTGAAAGCCTTCCATCTGGTTGCCGTTGTCTGTTGGTTCGCCGCATTATTTTATTTACCCAGGCTGTTTGTCTACCATAGCCAGTCCAGTGATCTTACCAGCATTGAACGCTTTAAGATTATGGAACGGAAACTTTATCGCGGCATCGCCACACCCTCTATGATCGCCACTATTGCTTTGGGTTTTTGGTTGATTTCCTATAACCCGGAAGGGTATTTTCAAAGTGGCTGGCTGCATGCCAAATTGACTCTGGTTTTTATTCTGGTGTTATACCATTTTTATTGTGGCCATTTGCTGAAACTCTTTGCACGCAACGCTAATACCCGTAGCCATATTTTCTATCGCTGGTTCAACGAATTCCCGGTGCTGTTATTAATCGCCATCATTATTCTGGTTGTTGTTAAACCGTTTTAAGCTGAGTTCTCTATGCCGCACCTACATTCTGGCTTGTATGCCATAACGGATCCTGAACTGCTACCAGGTGAACACTTAATTTCATCTGTTAAAGCAGCGCTGGAGGGCGGGTGTAAAGTGGTTCAGTACCGTGACAAACTCTCAAGCCCTTCAGACAAACTGGAATATGCGCGGCAGCTACGATTATTGTGTGAACACTATAATGCGCAATTAATCATCAATGATAATGTGGCATTATGCCTGGCAAGTGACGCTCATGGTGTGCATCTGGGACGCTCAGATGGAGATATTCAACAGGCTCGAGATATCTTAGGCCATGAAAGACTTATCGGGGTTACCTGTCACGACGACCTTGCTTATGCACGACAGTGCATCGCACTCGGCGTAGATTACTGTGCATTTGGCAGAATGTTCCCATCCCTTACAAAGCCTGGAGCGCCACCGTGTTCGCTGAAGATACTTAATGAAGCATGCTCGCTGCCTATACCTATTGTCGCCATTGGGGGTATCAATCTGGACAACCTCGCTGAGCTGTTGCAAACTCCTATTCATGCTGCTGCAGTGATTCATGCTTTGTTCTCATCACGTGATATCCGTTCAACAGCAACACAATTTCAAACCCTTTTTACTCATCGATTACAGGTCTGATTCATGTCTAAATCTGAACAATTATTTACCGATGCACAAACCGTCATCCCGGGTGGCGTTAACTCGCCGGTTCGCGCCTTTAAAGGGGTAGAAGGCACACCCATTTTTTTTGAACGAGGTGAAGGTGCCTATCTGATCGATGCCGATGGTAAATCCTATATAGATTATGTTGGATCCTGGGGGCCGATGATTCTTGGGCATGCCAATGAGTCCGTGATAGCCGCTGTTCAAAAACAACTCACTCAAGGCCTGGGCTACGGCGCACCAACAGAAATTGAAACCCGCATGGCAAAAAAGGTGTGTGAATTAGTTCCCTCTATCGAAAAAGTCCGTATGGTGAGCTCAGGTACAGAAGCCACCATGAGCGCCATTCGCCTGGCACGGGGCTTCACCGGACGGGATAAAATCGTCAAATTTGAAGGCTGTTATCATGGGCACGCTGACTCACTATTAGTCAAAGCGGGTTCTGGGGCCTTGACGCTAGGCGTCCCCAATTCACCGGGTGTACCCGCCAGCGTAGCAGAGCATACACTGACCCTAACCTATAACGATGCGGATGGCGTACGCCAATTATTTTCTGAAATGGGTAATCAGATTGCGGCGGTTATCGTTGAACCGGTCGCAGGCAATATGAATTGTATTTTGCCGGACCCCGGCTTCTTAGAGACGCTTAGATCCTGTTGTGATGCATCAAAGAGTGTGCTGATCTTCGATGAAGTGATGACAGGGTTCAGGGTCGCCCTGGGTGGTGCCCAATCTGTGTATCACATCAAACCAGATTTAACGACGCTGGGTAAAGTGATCGGAGGCGGCTTACCCGTTGGCGCATTTGGTGGCCGGGCAGATATCATGAATGCGATTGCGCCAATCGGGCCGGTTTATCAGGCAGGAACGCTATCAGGCAATCCTTTGGCTATGGCAGCCGGACTCGCCATGTTGGAAGCCGTCTCTCAACCCGGCTTCTATGATCGCCTCGGACAAAAAACTGCTCAGTTGGTCAATGGATTAAAGATCGCGGCAGATGAGGCTAATATTCCATTCACCTTTAATCAGCTAGGCGGGATGTTCGGCTTTTTCTTTTCTGCGGAAACGAAAATCAGCCGCTACGCTCAAGTAATGGCCTGTGATCTGGCACGTTTCAAAAAGTTCTATCACGCCATGTTGCATGAAGGTATTTATTTAGCGCCTTCCGCCTTTGAGGCAGGTTTCGTCTCCATGGCACACTCAGATGATGAAATATCTAAAACCATTGAGGCTGCTCGCAGAGTATTTGCCACCCTGTAAGGGGCGGTTTGCCATCCGAAGACCCCGGGGACATTTATCCGGGGTCTGTTAACAAACATCAATCGCTGAAATATGACAGCACATCGTTCAGGAACAATAAGCCTTTGTCCGTCGTGGCTAACCTGTCTTGACGCAACAAACCCTGCGCCCTCAGTTTGGCCAGGATGGGCTGCAGGTCTTCAAGCGGCAGACCGGTTCGCTGCGGATACAAATTTTCCGGGACACCCTCTTTCAAGCGCAAAGCATTCATCATGAATTCGAAAGGCAAATCATCAGGGTCTGTGATCTCTTCACCAATTCGCAGGCTCGGTTGAGGTTGAAGGTTATAAGTGGCATTCAGATAATCTTTTGGCATTCGCGTTTTACGGTAACGAAGCGGGCTTGGCTTTCCCTCCTGTAGTACGGTTACCTTGCCATGTGCACCCGCACCAATTCCCAGATAATCTCCAAATTCCCAATAATTGAGATTATGCCTGGCCTGACGACCGGGAAGGGAAAAAGCTGAAACTTCATATTGCTGGAATTGATGTTGTTGTAGGAGAGTAAGGCCCGCCTGCTGGATTTCCCAAAGCGCATCATCTTCAGGTAAGACCGGAGGGTTACGGTAAAATTCGGTATTTTGCTCAATGGTAAGCTGATACCAGGACAAGTGGGTCGGAGCCAATGCAATTGCTTGTTTTAAATCACTGAGCGCGGCTGTCACATCCTGCCCTGGCAGACCATGCATCAGATCCAGATTGATGTTGTCAAAACCCGCGCACTTTGCTTGATCAACGGCTCGCACCGCATCGGAGCCGGAATGAATACGTCCCAGCGTTTCCAGGAAATCTGGCTGGAAACTTTGCACACCCAGCGATAAACGATTAATTCCTGCATCTCGATAGCCCTTAAACTTATCGGCTTCAGTGGTACCGGGATTGGCTTCCAGGGTGATTTCTGTATCCTTTGTTATTTCAAGATGGCGGGCCACAAAATCAAGCAAGTTTTGATAGAAGGCTATACTCATCAAGCTGGGTGTACCGCCACCGAAAAAAATACTGCGCAGGGCTCTGCCTTTCGTGAAAACCATATCCGCCAGCA
>JBFHPN010000269.1:0-4218 GCA_041592735.1 Oleiphilaceae bacterium
GGGGTGTTCAGTGGGATTTCTCCCTGGTGATATTGCATGATGATGTCATTGATATCCTGGCGTGCTTCGGGTGCTACCGTTTTTTTCAAATAGCCAAGGATATGCATCAGGGTGTTGGTATGGTTTTCTCGCGTAGCACTTTGTGACAGGGCTTCCATCAGTGAGGCTTGATAGTTCAACAGCGCTTCGGGGAGGTCGTGCTTGTTAATAGTAGCCAATTGCTGCCCCAATTCTTTATAAAGCTGCTGATTGTGCGCCATTAAGACATATTTATAGCTGCTGTGAAACTGGATAAGTTTGTGCACACTTGGGGCGCTTAACACTTCATGGCGAAAATTATGGTGGGCGTATACGCGTAACACGAAGTTTTCATAGAGTTTATCATCATGCAGTCGCCCTTCTTCTTCCATGGGAAGAAACGGATACATTTGTTGCAGTGCCTGAACAAAAATACCCTGGCCACGTTGTTCGTGGGGGTAACCATTTTCCTGGTACACTTTGATACGCTCCATGCCACAACTAGGGGAGTTTTTCATCAGTATATAGCCATCCAGCGCTGCGAAGGCTGGAAGCTTGTCTTTAAAGCCCTCTATCAGTTGAGCAGTTAAATCAAGCTGTTCTCGTTTGGTATCCAGTGTATAGGTGAGTGTCGGATGATTCGGGTCACCCACTAAGCGCATGGTAGGGCGCGGGGTGCCAAAGCCAGCAGCCATTTCCGGGCAGAAGGTTTCAAAGGTAAAATGCTGACTTAGCTCGTCGAGACATAATCGTGACTGACAGTGGCCGCCGTTATAGCGAACCTCCGCGCCTGCCAGGCAAGCACTTAAGCCGACTTTTATCTCTTGTTGTTGATGTGCAGCACCTTCCGATACTATTGCTTGTGTCATGGTTGTTCCTTATACATTGAAGATCAGGGCATTTTCATGGCCCTTGAACCTGAATCATGGCTATAAGTTTGGCAGATAAAAAAGTTTTTTGCTGGAGAATAAGGTAAGATTCTGTGCCTTAAAGCCATATTCAATCAGTATTACCTGCTTTCATGCAGTACAGGACCACTTGATGGCCAAGAAAAATGTTAACCGGCCATTGTGGCATCCAGCCATTGCGCCCACTTGGATTGTTGTTTTTATATTATTTCTGCTCTCCCGTTTATCGATGCCATTAAAGCAAAGCTGGGGGCGCGCACTCGGACGTTTCTGCTACCGGAAAATGCCTAAAAGAACCGCTGTAGCAAGAAAGAACCTGCAGTTATGTTTTCCGGAAATGAGTGAAGAGCAGCGTGAGCTGACTGTCGAACAAACCTTTATTGCCTGTGCGCAGGGTATGTTGGAAACCACCCATGCCTGGTGGCGTGATGTGCAGCCTCATATTGATCAGCTGATCGTCACGGGTGAAGAACACTTTGAAGCTGCAAAACAAAGGCCGGGGGGCATGCTGTTATTGGGCGGGCACTTCAGTATTTTTGATCTGGCCTTGCCGTTTTTTGCCTCCAGGCTGGATAAGCCGGGTTACATGTATCGGCCAAATGATAACCCGATTGTAGACAGAATGATCGAAAAAGGCAGGCGCCGCCATTGTGGCATTCAAGCCTTTGACAAAAAACGCTTGAAAGATATGCTGGCCTTTATACAAGAGGGTGGTGAGGTCTGGTACGCTGCGGATCAGGATTTTGGGCGTAAGTGTGATCTCTTTGCGCCTTTTTTTGGCATACCTGCCGCGTGCGTTTCTGCCCCCAGCTGGATTGCGCGTGAATCAAATGCCACGGTGCTGGTGGTGAGTCAGTTTCGTCATCCCGACGGGCGTTATGAAATAGCCTTTTCACCCATCCTCGAAAACTTCGGTGCCGATGCCCAGGCTGATGCAGTCCTCTGGAATGATTATCTGGCACAAGCCATCAGGCAGCATCCTGAGCAGTACTTATGGTTGCACAAGCGTTTCAAAACCCGCCCAGAAGGATTACCAGGCGTTTACTAGGTAGGGGAAAGAGAAGATAGACTCCTCCCCTTGTGAGGGGAGGATAAAGGGGTTTCAGGTGTTTAGCTTTATCCCGGAAGCCCCTTGTTGAAAGGTTGATCAGTTACTGGTCGCAGCAATAACGACATCAGACATATTCTTGCCTGAGCCACCATTTACCCAGCGAACATTGCGACCCCAGCTCCACCAGTATTTCTTGGTAGTGGTCGCAAAACTCAGGTTCACACCGTTGCGAGTGATTGAGTTAGCGCTGTTTACCGTGGCTAGTTCACTGCCGGTTTGGGTACCAATGGCACCGCCATGATTGGTTTTCTCGCCCATTAATATCGGATAATAATTACTCCATACTCCATTGTTCGGGCCGTTAACGGACTTAATCACACCATTATTGGCTATACCATTTGAACATGAATCAATCGCTTCAATTGATGCCGCCATGCAGGCACTGTGAAGTGGCACAACGCTATCATCCATGCCTCTCAGGAAAGGTTTGGTGACACCCGCATTTTGCCAGCCTGTTCCGACAAAACGGAAACGAGGGTAAGCACTGTACCCGGAATCAATATTACGGGCGTTGCTTGGACGAAGATCGGTGAGGACACCTAACTTTCCTGCTTGTGGTGTGAAACCCATAAACGCATTAATCGCTGCACGCTGAGCACTGTTGATTAAACCGCTGCCATTGGCGATATCGTAAGCGATATCCGCTATTTCTGTGCCGCCACCGGCTCCAGCGAAATCCATCACAGCCAGAACTTTAAAGTTACTAGAGCTGATTCCCCAGGCATTTAAGCGTTTTAGCGCATGTCTGGTGACCAGATCGCCAGTCGAATGGGTGACCAGAAGAATCGGTTTGCCTCTGAAATTGGAATTGTTGGCTAGTGCAGTAAACTGGTTTTTGATGTCGGCCGCAATGCCGCCTGTGATGCGCTCTTTACTGTCCCACCAGATCGTGGCATCTGCTTTTGCTTTCCATGGGCCGTTCCAATAAAGATTCTGTGCGCGATACTTCATGTAATTTTCATAGGATCCATACTGGCTGGCTTTCTGGCTACGATGGCTGTCATTTAAGTCTTCAGACTGGAAGCCATGTACGAGTACGACTTTCATGCCATCTAATGCAGCGTGGCTCGTCATGGCAGCAGTGGTTAAGACTAACCCTGCTACGACTTTGGTCAGTTTTTTTATCATGTGTTTACTCCAGGTTTCTTATTTTAGTGTTATTGTTTTGCGCCCAATGAATTCATCTCGTCAGGCTATTTAGAAAAGGCTCCCTGCCAATACGACTCCTTGAAATCTTCTATTGATTAAACAAACGCTTAATAGGACGTGGCACTTATCACTACGTCAGACATTTTTTTGCTTGAACCACTGTTTACCCAGCGCACTTGTTTGCCACCGCTCCACCAGTACGTTTTGGTGGTGGTTGCGAAAGTCAGTTTCACATTGTTTTTAGTGATGGTGTTGGAGCTGTTGACTGTCGCAATTTCACTGCCGGTCTGGCTTCCGATGGTGCCGCCATGGTGGGTTTTTTCACCCATCAGAATCGGGAAGTAGTTACTCCAGATAGCACCGGGTGCCTTGGAAACACTTGTTATTACGCCATTGTTGGCAATCGTTTTTGAGCAGGAATCGTATTCACCGATGGTTGATGCCATGCAAGCGCTGTGTAAAGGCACAACACTGTCATCCATCCCTTTCAGAAACGGTTTGGTTAGGCCTGCATATTCCCAGCCGGTGCCCACAAATCGAAAGCGAGGGTAGGCGCTGCTGCCTGAATCAATTGCGCGAGCATTAGTCGGGCGCAGATCAGTGAGTACACCGAGTTTGCCCGGCTGAGGAGTGAAGCCCATAAAGGCATTAATCGCGGCTTTCTGGGCGCTGTTTACCCATCCGCTGCCATTCGCAACATCGTTGGCGATATCTGCAATTTCAGTACCTCCACCTGCACCGGCAAAATCCATCACCGCCAGTACCTTGAAGTTACTGGTGCTGATGCCCCAGGCGCCAAGACGTTTGAGCGCATGTCTGGCGACTAAATCACCTGTAGAGTGTGTGACTAATATAATCGGCTTACCCTTGAAGTTGCTGTTATTGGCCAGGGCTGCAATTTGATTCTTCACATCCGTCGCAATGCCATCGGTGATACGTTCTTTGCTGTCCCACCAGATGATGGCATCCGCTTTGGCGCGCCAGGGACCTGTCCAATAGACATTTTCTGCACGGTATTTAAGGTAGTTATCA
>JBFHPN010000270.1:0-4218 GCA_041592735.1 Oleiphilaceae bacterium
CTCTCGTTTAAGGTGCACGGCCCGGCGCGCATTGAATTTCGGGTTCGCCCGGTGATATCCGCCCAACAGACACACGCTGAAGATAGTTGGCTTAAGTTGCGTCACAATGAGCAAGACGGGTATCTGCCTGTTTATCGTTCGCCCCGAGCGGAAGCGTTCAGTATTGTGGGTGCCCATCAACAGGCGCTGGGGGGCGAACAGGTTCACGAACTCCGCCTGGGTAAGGGCCTGCATGATATTGAAATCAGCCCGGAGCAGGGTGTGGTCGCAATCGATTTCTCGGAGTTCCTCGGGGCCTTTCCGGAGGGGCCGCCATCCTCCGGGTCATCGGTCCAACAGATCATGCAAACAGACTCAGACCGAGTGTTAGCTGGCCATCATGCTGCTCAGGAGATTAGCCTTGAAGATGGCAGTGCTTTTTGGCAGTTGGTCCGGCTTGCGCCAGTACAGGCTTTATTGCAATTACTCTGGCAGGCCGAACATCAGGCAACACCGGATATCTCATTGATCGCGGCGGGTAACAGCATCCTTCAACAGCTTGAGCCTACAGAAACCACAAAACGCTTGGGGTATCGTCTGAATCGTTCCGTGGACTGGCAGTTAGAAGATCAAATTATTGAAAGTGCGGGGCTGCGTTATATTGAGTTTACTAAACAACCGCTCATCAGTTCTGCCGCCAGGATACGACAAAGCTTACTGCCCGCACTGGATGATGCCAGCCAATGGTTATCAGCCTCTCGAGATTTAGGTTTGACCATTGCCACGACCAGGAAAACAGCATTGAGATTGGGCCTGAAACAGCTTGTTTCTCCTACTCACCATACTGAGCCTGCACGGGTAAATGTGTGGTTCAATGACAGGCTTATTCATCAATTAACCTTAGAGGCCGATAATCAGTTTCACTATCACCGGCTAAATGTGCCTGTAGGCGAGCATGCCTTACGTGTGGAATTACTTGAATCGCAGAGCGACCCGCGTGTTGTCTTGCGAGCTGAACAACTAGCTGAGGACGGTCGGCGCTGGCAGGCACTTAACTGGCCAGTGCGGCGCAGTTATTATGTCAGCAGTGCGGATCAGCCCGTTAAACTCTATGTACAAGCAAACCAATGGTTACGAATTGATGAGTTTAGGCCTAATGAAGGCACCCTTAGCCGCTATCATTATCAGGCCCGCCACGGTATGCTCAGTTTGCCCCCGCTGAACAAGGCAAAGGAAAGCTTGTTGCGCATTTATAGTTTGGTTCCGGCTCCGCCTGAGCCAGCATTAACTAAAGGGCCGACCCTTCCAGCGGTGCAAGCCCCGAAACAGCTTTTGCCCCCCGCAATGCCATGGCAGCCTGCAGCATGGCAACTTGAGGACAATCTTGAATTGGGTGAACAGAATGAGGGGACCTGGGGGGCATATATGAAGGTGATGGATCGCGCGCTCAGCGATGATGAAAGCTTTACCCGCAAAAATGCCCAACACTATCTGCAGCTGGGCCAGCAATATCGGCGTCATGATCCGGAAGCGCGGACTTATTGGCTGAGTGACACCTATATTCGTAAGCTCGGTAGTGATGGCCAGACCCTTGGCACAGAACAGCAATTTGTGTATCTGGAACCATTTAATGTCTGGCAGTTTGGCGTCAGTGCACAGGCCCAATATTTTATGGCCTCGGCACCCGCGACAGATAATCTATTCGCGGTAACTATGGAGGCGGAGTATCAGCATAATTGGCGCTATGACCGAAATCAGTCGCTTGATTTAAGCGCCCTGGTGTTTGGCCGTTTCTGGTCGGATCGTGATCCCCTTGGAGCCGCGCGCATTGATCCATCGGTATTCAGCAACTATAAGCGCGATCATGCGTATGGTGCTAAATTATCGGGTAATTGGCGTTATCGTCTATGGCAGGACGGGCAGACGCGCATTGGCGCTCGTTTGATAACAAATGAGGCACTTTACAGTGCGGATCAATTCGCATTGATGGCAGCTTATCAACATTATTGGCAGGGTGTTACCGGGCAGCTCTCGGCAAGACACAGCTGGCGCTTTAATGATCAGGACCGTCAGGAACTTAGCCAGCAAGACACCTTGTCGGCCAATTTACGCTGGCGTGCCTGGCAAGCGAATGGTAATGAATGGTATGTCGGTGTGGGGCTTGCCCAGGATTTGACGGATAGTGAGACAACCCTGGCCCTTACATTAGGCTTTAATCACAGTGATGGCAGGGGGATGACAGATTATCTTCCCGATGAGTTAGCATTTCGTGACCTTTATCGGCAACAAAGTTTTGTGCAACAGTCACTCAACCGTATCCAGCCAGCAGGTTTGATTGAGAAGGGGGTTGAGCATGAGTAGCTCCCTCAAGCGCTTGCGTTTCTCACTCCTGACGGCTGCGCGCGAGTTCATCAATGCCGAATTGAGTGGCCCGCAACAGCAGCTGGAACGTAAGAATATCGAGCGTGTCCTAGTCGCCTTTAGTACTTTTCTTGAGGCTAAAACATCAGGTCTGGAGGGGCGCCAGGAAGAGATAATGATTAATTTCTTCAAGGCTGAATTAGCCGGCAGCCTTGAAAAGCTTGCTGTGCACCAGCGCCAATACCAGGCCTTCATTTTGAATATTCGGAATGTACCGACAGAACTGGAACAGCAAGTACTGGTTTTGCAGTTTGCGGAGCAATTAGGCAGTTCAGGGGCTCAGCTAAAAGGCGACCGGCGGGCACTGAATCGCTATTTTGGCAGTGATGCCATTATTGAGCGTTATACCCGTCTAACCAAAGATATTGAACGATATATCTGTTTTTTGCTTGATCGCCTGTCGGTTATTGCCAGTCAGTGGTTCGCTCGCCTGAATGAGGAGGAGGGAAGGCATTATTGGCGCAAGTTACAGTTAGAAGTGCTTTTATCAGAGATGCTGAGCCAGTTTCAGGAAGAGCGCCTGATCAATGCTACATTTACCTGTCTTAGTAGGCTGATTCGGGATTTAAAAGGTGAGCATTCAGGTTATCTGAGTAGTTCGACGATTCAATATGTTTACCGTTTTGCACAAGATTACCGTCAACCGGTATGGATTCAGGTTGAAGCTATATCCTTGATCGCTGATGTTGCGCCCCAAAGTTTATTGCCGGTTGCAAAGCGATTGTTCACTGATGCCAAGGTGGATGATCTGCTGTTCCTGCGACGCAAACTGATCACGATAGTCTGTCGTTATGCGCCCGCACATCCCGAATTATGGGATATTTTGAGGTTTGCAGTGAATGACCCCAGTGAGTTTGTTCGCCAGGGCCTGGCGGCGTCACTGGATAAATTGCCCACTGATATGGTGCAAGCGTTCCTGCCTATTCTTAGCCAAGATAAGATTCCTCAGGTACATGCCATGGTGCTTTTGAGGCTGCCGGCACTCGCTGCTCACGCGGAAATGGCTGAAGGTGTTGCTGAATTACTGGTGGATATGATGCATCTTGAGCAGAGTGAGTTTGGTTTGCGCACCGCCATGGAGATGCTTCCAGATTTTTTTCAGGTGATGTTTGATTATTACCAGCAAGAACCCACTCAGCCTAGCAGCACCTCTCAGGAGCAAGCCCTGCCGCTACCAGAGAATTTGCAGCACTATTACCGCCAACTTATTGATACGCTCACTGTGTTACATACGCAGCATTCTGCTAGTAAGGTCAGACGTTGGGCGGCTGCATCCAGAGAGCGGTTATGGGCACGCGTTTATCTGCTGACGCATCAACATCTGCAAGCCTTACAGACCGAAATGAGCGCCTGGCAACGCATCAGGTTAGGCAAGCGCAAACGCATTCCACGCCATTTACGCGGGATGGTACCGGCTGATATCCAGGCGCGTTTGCTAGCCGTGGACGCGCAACAGGGTTTTGGTTTCGATGTAAGCCAAGGGTCTGTCCTCAGAGATCATAAAAGCCGCTTTCGTTTGTGGCGCTTTCTCCACGAGTTCAGACACACGGCGACCGATAAGCGTCAGAATTATTCACACATGCAAGGGCGTGTCTATTACGGTGATTACCATGTTCCTTCGGGTATAGTGGCTGAAAGAAGTGCCACGAAAGTACCCGGAGAGCCATTGTTCAATGCAGAAGAAGAGGGCTGGCGCCCGTATTTGCCCTTGGTTGATCAATTACTGTCGGCCCTTGATCAGGGGTGGCCCACCAAGGCGATCAAATTAGTCACCAGCGAAGGGCAGACCTGGTTAACCCCTCCCGGTTCACTGTTCAA
>JBFHPN010000271.1:0-4215 GCA_041592735.1 Oleiphilaceae bacterium
AATTGCGCTTCCCATTGTGCCGTCATATCCGGTAAAGACAGCTGCTCCGGTAAATGACTTATTAAGGCTCTACCCAAGGGCGTGGCATGGATGTCTTTACCTTTTCGAATTAAAAAATGGCGTTTAAATAATAACTCGATGATAGATGCGCGTGTGGCCTCGGTGCCAAGCCCATCTGTATCTTTGAGGATTTTGCGAATATCCGGGTTGCTCACAAAGCGAGCTATGCCCGTCATTGCAGCGAGTAAGGTGGCATCGGTAAAGGCTTTGGGTGGCGTTGTTTGTTTATCGTGAATGGTGGTGGCCTGGCAGGTGGCCTGAGCACCTTGTTTCAATCCTAGGGGAAACTGCTTTATTGGTGAGGTAGCGCTCGGTGAAGAGTGTTTAAGCTGAGCGTGTTTCCAGCCGCTATCTGTCGCTTCTTTGTAATGGCTGAGAAACAAGCCGCCCTGAATAATCGTTTCTACCGTAAGCTCCTGATACACAAAGGGGCCAAGAAATTGCATCAGATAATGCCGGGCAATCAGATTATAGAGTTTGAGTTCCTCGTTACTGAGTTGCGTCGCGGAGAGTTTTTTGTGTGTGGGAATAATAGCGTGATGCGCGGATATTTTTTTATCGTTCCAGGCGTTGCTTTTAATGTTGAGATCCAATGCAGGTATTAAGGAAGAGAGTGAACTGTCAAGGTGTGCGATAGCGTCTAAAACACCTTTTGCTTCATGAAAATGGGTTTCCGGCAGATACCGGCAATCTGATCGCGGGTAGGTGATTAGCTTATGGCGTTCATAGAGTTGCTGGCAGGTATCCAGGACTTGTTTGGCGCTCATACTGTAATATCTGGCGGCTTCAATTTGTAAGGCAGATAAACTGAAAGGTAAAGGGGGTGGCTGTTTTTTGTTGTTAAGGCTGACTTTACGAATCTCTCCTTGCTGATGTAATACCCGACCTGCAACATTTTCAACCAGCGCTCTCGAAAGAACTCTGCCTTGTTCGTCCATATAATTCTGGCAGGCTTCACTTGGTTGCCATTTGGCTTGATAGTGTATGTCGCCTGAAAGCAGTTCTACCTCCAGCTGATAAAAGGGTTTGCTCTCGAATTGTTCTATCTCCCGGTCGCGTCTGACAACCAGACCAAGTAGGGGTGTTTGAACACGGCCTATGGACAATACGCCTTTAAATCCGTGTTTCTGGCCGAGCACGGTGCACAGCCGTGTTAGATTGATACCATATAACCAATCGGCTCTGCTGCGAGCGAGTGCAGACGTCGACAACGGAATAAAGTCACGATTCAGTTGCAGCTGAGAAAGCGATTTGCTGATTGCTGCCGGATTCAGGTCGCTGATAAGACAGCGTGCTATCGAATCACGTTTTGCTTGATTTACGCCGGCAACGTTTATGACTTCATCAACCAGCAGCTGGCCTTCACGGTCGGGATCACCGACATGCACGAGCTGTTCGGCTTTGTGGATTAGTTTTTTTACGATGGTAAGTTGTTTTCGTGTCTCCGGCTTTTCTATTAGTTTCCAGCTGGCAGGGAGAATGGGTAAATGATCGAGCTGCCATTTTTTATAAGCCGTATCATAGTTTTCCGGCTCGGCAAGTGAAAGCAAGTGCCCAATGCACCAGGTAATCTTGTCGCCATTGGCTAATTGAATATAGCCCTCTGCTTTGGTATGCGGTCGAGGAAAGACCTCAGCAAGTGCCCGGCCGAGGCTGGGTTTTTCAGCGATATAAAGTTTCATGGAGCGTCGTCATTAATGATCATGATATGCTGTATATTTATACAGTTATTTGAGTGATGCATCAAGAGGATTGTGGCGTATTATCTTAAAAGTATGGTCGTTCGCTTACTTGAGGTTTCTAACCCGGTTGCGACCCGCTGATTTGGCTTGATAGAGGGCTTTATCAGCCATTTCGACTAATTGGGCCGTGGTTTGGTGAGTATTCGGGGTGACACTACTGACCCCGAAACTCGCGGTGACCGGAATTTTACGCCCTGCAAAAATAATTTGTAGGGATTGGATTTGCTTGCGGATTTTTTCAGCTATTAACAGCGCACCAGCATGGGCGGTATCGGGTAAAATGATCGCCAGTTCTTCGCCACCATAACGGCAGACTAAATCCGGCGGGCGCTGTACGATAGCGTACATCGCATTGGCGACTGATTTTAAACAAAGATCGCCAGCCTGATGACCGTACTGGTCGTTGACCTCTTTAAAATGGTCGAGATCTAACATGATGAGCGATAAGGTAGAGCGATTGCGCATGGCGCGTTTAAATTCGATTTCGAGCATGTCATCAAAATAGCGTCGATTGCGTACACCGGTGACCTGATCCAGGGTGGAAAGGTCTGACAGCTCGGCATTTAATTTATTCACTTGTTGTAGCGCTGTTTGCAGATCTTTGGTGCGTTCGGTTACCTGGCTTTCGAGGATAAGATTCTGCCTTTGTTGTGTCGCTATCAATTCTTCTTTAATCAGTGTGGATTCTTTTTCTGCCTCAAAGCGTCGTTGCATGGCGTCGTATAAGCGTTCTGCCAGTGCAAAGGATAATAGAATAATTTCGATGGCTGAGCCGATCTGCGCGGCAGATTCGGTGACCACATTGCGCGGAATAATCCCAAACTTATTCATCGCCAGAATCACGGTGCCCACCAGAAAGACCGACCAGGCCATGGCAAAATAGACGGCGTATTTATAAGGGCGTTTTAGTAACACATAGAAACTGGTTAATAAAATAGTACTGCAAGTCAGAATGGATAGACCTGCGGCAAAGGGGATCATGGTTTTATAGGGTAAAACAATACTTAAGGCAGAAATAAACAGGCCAATGGCAATCTGGATGGTCATTAACTTATAGAGTTTTACATACTGATTTTTAAGTTCCAGAAAGTGGCACGTAAAAATGATCGCGGACACCACGATGAGCGGCACGAGCATGGCGATGCTTTTCTCATTCCACAAGGGCATATTTGGCCAGATGAATTGGTAGGCAAAGCCGCTAAGTGAGAGTTGGGTCAGAGCAAAGGTGAAGACATAAAGAACATAAAAACCATAGGCATTGTCACGTAAACGAATAAATACGAACAGGTTGTAAAGCACCATCACCAGCACAATGCCATAGTAAATGCCATGCTCTACGATATGGTATTGATCTTGTTCGAAAAAGGTGTTCTTGGGCCACAAAACTAAAGGCGTTTGTATTGAACTGGTAGAGCGTATGCGCAGCACAATAGTATGCTCCTGTTCTGAGGCAGGAATGGGAAATAAAAAGGCTCTGTGTTGCACCGGGCGCTCGGCAAAAGGTCTCTTGTCGCCAGTGAAAATGGTGTCAACTACGGTGTTGTCTACCAGTCGATAAAATGAAATATCATCCAGCAAGGCATAATTCAGCTCAAGAAGATTGTCATAATGTGTGGCGGGTAAGGTAAATTTAAACCAGTAAGTATGAGGTGAAAACCCGAATGACGGGATATTGCTCTGATTGACTTGCCAGTCAAGATCGTTTCGAGTCAGGATATCCTGTGGTGCATACTGATGGCGCTTATCGATCAGAACTTGAATACTCGAGCCAGCAATGGGTATTTTCTGGTCACCCATATCTAAAACAGATGCTGGAGGTTCTTTTGCAGCAGAGATGGCGCTTAGTAAGCAGAAGCAAAGCGCGACGATGAACAATAAGCACGATTGCATAAAGTTTGAATCAGATCGCAATGCTGTTGGAAAGAGCACGAGCAGGCCTTTTGAAATCAATCAGTGGTTTAGTTTTCGAATAATCGTAACTTACGATAAATAAACGTTCAGTATAGTCGTGCATTATTTATTTCGCCCGTTTAGAAAGAGGAATAAGGCAGAAATGACATTATTTTTTTATTATGGACAGCTTTATATCAATTCACCCCTGAGAACACTGCATGTTTGCTAAATTAGACTTATCCAGTTCACTGGAAGCCAATGTCCGGCTGATTGCATTGGCAAGATTGGTGCTCGTGTGTCTGGCCCAGGTATTTGTGCTGTTGAATCATTACTATCTGGGCATCACTATTTCATTTTTTTGGGCGGAGTGCTTTATTGCGTTGTTGGCCTGTTCCGCCGCGTTTACTTTTTTCCAGTTTCGTTACTTTCGTACGCGTTCTGGCGCGGCAAGCCTGCAAAAACAAGTGCGTTTTCAGCTACTTTCGGATGTGTTGATATTGAGTCTGCTGTTTCATGTGAC
>JBFHPN010000272.1:0-4200 GCA_041592735.1 Oleiphilaceae bacterium
GTGATAGCGCAATGTTAACGCCTTTGGTTCTATCTTCCAACTCATACCGGGGTGTAAAAAAGCTCGAGGTGACTGATTCGCGTTGACTCGTTGTAGTTCCCTGACCTTGTCTAAACGTTGTTGCCGGTTGATCTCTTGTATTTCAGGTGGTAAGCCAGCATCTTCCGTGTAGACAACTTTTTGAGCAAGTATTAAATCCGGCTCAGGATAAAACGAATGTGCCTGATATTCGGTTTCACAGCAGTCTGTTTCATCCTGTACAACGGAGCCGCCGGATAGCATCATTTTGGATCGAATGCTGCCAGCCATTTTGTATTCCAGATGTACTTGGGTTTCAAACCCTTTTCCTGCAGACGAGGGATTTATTTCGCCAAGGCTGAATTCTGTCAAAGGCGCGTGGGCAGAAACCTCTTCTAATTGTAAGGTAACATCATTGGCTCGTGGTTTACGAACCTCCATAAAACCACTGTACGTGACTTCACCGCTTATTACCGTTTGATGATCGTTTGCCGGGAGGTAAAGGACTTCTTCAAATAGTCTGGCGTCTAATGTCTCCGCGTTGTAATCCGGGAGCAGCTTGCTGAAATCATCAGGAAGCATGACCGCGCTGCTGAGATTGGCGCGTAATAAGTAATCCCATTTTGCTGTTGTTTTCGTGCCACCTTGTGCAGTGGTTTCAGTTATTTGGTCACCATTCTGGCTTATTTTCAAGCTTACCAGCAGACGCCCTGATCGCCAGTTTTCCGGGTAGTTGCTAATGGATTCGTTAATATCATCCTGATGAAATGCTTCTTCGGGATCTGAATCGGGAGTCGGATCAGGGTGATTGAAGTTTGCATCCTGGGCGTCGTTGGAGCACGCAGAAAGTAATAAGCAGAGCGTTAAAACCAAACCTTTAATCAAAAAAGCATTTTTCATTTGAAGCATCCTGGCCGGGGTAGAGAAGGTGGGGATGCCATAAATATCACCAAGTATATTTATCTGCAAATTAAATGAATGTTACCCATCGAGGCAAATCACCCATAGCGTTTTCTGTAAAGCATCGCCAAGGGCTGATCAAAAAAACAGGCAGCCATTACTTATTTTTTTGGGGGGGAGAGTGAGATCAATGCCCGATTATTCTGGCCTCTTCTAGCCGGCTAAGCATGGACGCAGCATTAACCTGTAAATGAAAAGCCTGCAGACCAAACTACTGCAGGCTTTTTTGCTGATGAAGGTTTGGCTTATTTTTGGGCACCCAGGCCAAAATCAGGCGCGCCAATAAGCACAGACATGTTGCCATGCGGGTGTTTATTGTCGAACATCAACTGATGTGATTCCGGTAACTCTTCATAGCGGAATGCCTTCGACATGCAGGGGTCAACTTTACCTTCGATAACCATGTTATTGATACCGATCGCCTGGTCATCATTGGCAAAATGCGAACCTTGCAGACGTTTTTGGCGCATCCAGTGATAGCGCAAATCAAGCGTTGCATTGAAGCCGGTAGTGCCTGCACAAACAACGACCATGCCGCCTGTCTCACAGACAAAAATAGAGGTTGGGATAGTGGTTTCACCCGGGTGTTCAAACACCACATCGACGCCTCGACGTTCACCCAGAATTTCCCAGATGGCCTTGCCAAAGCTGCGGGCACCCGCGGCCCATTTAGCGTAGGCTGATTCATCTTTCCAGTGCGGCATCATGCCCCAATGATCAAAATCTTTCCGGTTCAGACAGCCTACTGCACCCAATTTCATGCAGTAATCAAATTTACTTTCATCAGAGACGACGGCTATCGGTTTAGCGCCAACTGCCGCGGCTATTTGAATGGCCATGCAGCCAAGGCCACCTGCGCCACCCCAAACAAGAACAACGTCATCTTTTTTCACGTTATTCGGTGCCCAAGCCATTAACATGCGGTAGGCCGTGGCGCCCACTAACATATAGCTGGCGGCTTCTTCCCAATTCAGGTGTTTGGGCTTAGGCAACACCATATGATCCTGAACTTTGGTGAACTGGGCAAAGCTGCCGTAATTGGTTTCATAACCCCAAATCCGGAAACTGGGATCATACATGGGGTCTTTACCATTTTTGACAGAGGCGCAGTCTTTAGACCATGAACCGCAATGCAGAACCACCTCATCACCCACTTTTACATTGGTCACATCTTTACCGATTTTGTAAACAATGCCGGAGGCATCTGAGCCGCCAATATGAAAGTCCTCTTTCTCGCCTTGCTTCATTCGGGCGCCAATCACATCAATCGGTACCCCGAGTCCGGCCCATACGTTGTTATAATTTACGCCGGCAGCCATCACATAGACCAATACTTCATCATCTTTAATTTCTGGTACATCGATAACTTCTTTCTGGAAGGCCTTGAGCGGTTTTCCGAATCGGTCCTGACGGATTAACCAGCCATGCATTTTTGCGGGGACTTCTCCTACCGGTGGCGCGGTGCCTATGTCGTAGAGTTCTTTTGTCATATTTATATCCTCAAGTTAATAGAGTGGTTATTAGCGGTTATTTCACCGGAATGAGATGAATGTGGTATCGGTTGTTATTGTCATTAGGTTGTGTTCACTTATTATTGTTATTGGCTAGTTGTTGTGATGAAACAGACTATCGTTTTATTGGATCAAAGGCTATAAACCCCTAACTCAGGTGAGTCAGAAATTGACTGATGAGCTGTTTAAAGCGTTGTTCTTTTTGTTCAAAAGAGCCTTCCTGTAAGTGTTTATCGGCGTGCAGATGCTGATATATGGCCATGCCGAATTCTCCATAAGCCTGGCGTATCCACTTTTCAAGAAAGTAAGCTTCTTGCTGGGGAATGTGGAATTTTGAGGCACTGTCTTGTATCAGCCTGAGAACAAATTCTGCCAGTTCGTCGATCCCTTTTTTTCTGATCGCACTGGTCAGAAAAATATCCCTGGAAGGCTTGTCAGATGATGAATTTTCTTGGTCATGAACATGAATTTGCGCTAGTTTCAGGCTCGCTTTGAGCAGATGCAGGCTTTTTTTCGCCAGGGCATCTTCATCGCACTTGTTGATGATAAATGTATTGGGTATTTCCATGATACCGGCTTTCATAAATTGAACCTGGTCGCCTGCTAGGGGTTGCATCACCAGGCAGCTATGGTCACTCAATCTTTGAATTTCAATTTCATTTTGTCCGATGCCCACCGTTTCAATAATAATCAGATCGAAGAGTCTGCGTAATAAACGGGTTACATGAAAAGTTTGTTTACTGAGTCCGCCGAGATCTTGTTGTGAGGCTTGCGAGCGGAAAAAAAGGCGCTTGTCTTTGACAGGGAAAATAGTACGTGTCCGATCACCCAGCAATGCGCCCCCAGACTCATGGCTGGAGGGGTCGATTGCCAGTACAGCAATAGATAACTCAGGGCGTTTTTCAAGCAGATTCAGACATAGCTCACCGATAAGGCTGGATTTGCCAGCGCCAGGGGTGCCCGTAATACCCAATACCAATGCCTGCTTGTTGAACTGATCAGCATGGAGATCCAGGTAAGACATGATCTGGTGTCTGGCGATAAAATTAGCTTCGGTATTGCGCTCGAAAATCGAAATTAACTGCGCTATGGGCCACTTCTCATGCTTTCTGGCTTGCTGTAACTGCTCGCAGCGCTCAGCAGACAAAGGTTGCTGCATTTGTTCCTTTAAACGCGTGTTCGTTTCATCCAGTGAGGAGCTGCTGGCTGTTTGCGCTATATTATTTGGCTTTTTGCTCATTAATAACATCCATTATTTCGTTCATCACCGCCATTAGATCAAAATCTTTTGGCGTGAAAATCCGTTTAACCCCTTTTTGTTTTAAGGATGCAAAATCTGGTGCCGGAATAATACCGCCAAGAATAACAGGAATCGCCTGGCTTGCATTATTGGCATCCAGCTCAGCAAACAGCTGATCGATGATTTCATTGTGCGAGCCGGATAATAAAGAGATACCAATCACATCAACATTTTCTTCAAGAGCAGATTGCACGATGTCTGCAGCACTCAAGCGAATGCCGAAATAAATGACATCAAAACCGGCATGCCGTGCTGCCACGGCAATCATTTCTGCGCCGTTGGAGTGGCCATCAAGCCCCGGTTTACCGACGACCATACGTGGGCGATAGCCGTGTTGGTCGATGAAGGTCTGGATTTTGGCACGCACTTGTTTGAGTGTATCGGTTTCAATTGTCAATGCCTGGCCCTCAA
>JBFHPN010000273.1:0-4194 GCA_041592735.1 Oleiphilaceae bacterium
CCTTTTCTCACAGCTGAAAAAGAACTTTCAATTCAAGGCAGGTAAATTATTCGGACGTTTTGATCCTGATTTCAGCAGCTTTCCTTTCCAGAATTGGCTTAAGGAGTTTGAGCAAGAGAAAATAGGTTTTGAAAAGCTTGGTCGTTTATTCACTGAGCAATTTAAAGAGTTAATTGACAAAACCAGTGAACCCTTTGACGCCACCATCGCACTCATTCATGAAGACAGAGCCGACGGTGAACGTTTCTACCTATTTGCACTGGAAAGCAATGCCGGAATGCTCATCGATTCACACTTGCAACTAGATACCGTTGAATATCTCAACCCCGGAAAACTCGACCTGGCCATGCGTATCGATTTGCAGGATGCATGGAACTCAGCGATAAGCGAACCTTATCTGTGTGCGATTAAATCACGCAACAAAGGCAAAATCGGAGAAGCATTTCTGCAGGCTTGTAGCTTTAAAAGTGTCATCGATTGCGCAAAAGAAACAGAAACCCTGATGGACGTTTTATCAGGCTATGCGAAACAGATGCCCCCCAAAGAAGCCGCCAGTATTCATCAGAAAGCCTATGATTTCTGTGTTGAACAACAACAATTGGGCGAAGCGGTTCCTTTAAAAGCGCTTTCCAGCTATGTAAATGAGCAGGAGCCAGAGCAATTTGTGAACTTTGCTCAGCAACATGCCCAGCTTGAAAGTGAACAACAACTGCGGCCAGACACCCGCAAACTTAAACACCTTGTCCGAATTTCAGGTAAGGGAAATGGACTGAGCTTATCGTTTTCCTCAGATTTGATGCAGCAAACCATTTTATTTGATGAGCAATCCGATACGCTCACCATTACCGCCATACCAAAAAGTTTGAAAAAACAGATATTGGAGCACCTGAAAACAGCTCGAGATAAAGAAGACTAAACGAAACCATTTGTTAAACGCCCTGAACTTACGCTTCAGCTTGCGGAGAATAATTATGTCAATGTTACACAAACATAAAAAACACCCCACCTCATCGACAGAGATGGATAGCCAGCACCAAACACCAGAAGTTGTCGTTTGTGCCATGTATAAATTCACGCGCCTGGAAGACTATCAGTCCTTGCGCGAACCCATTTTAAATCTGCTTTTGATCAATAAGGTTAAAGGAACACTGTTATTAGCGCGTGAAGGAATTAACGGAACGATTGCTGGCAGTCGGAAAGCCATCGACACTGTGCGGGAATGGCTGAACCAAGACACGCGTTTTGATCAAATGAGTTACAAAGAATCTTATCACGCTCAAAACCCCTTTTACCGCACCAAAGTTAAACTCAAAAAAGAAATTGTTACCATGGGCGTTGAAGATATAGATCCCCAGGAAATAGTCGGAACCTATATTCAGCCTAAAGACTGGAACGCATTGATTTCAGACCCTGAAGTTCTGCTAATTGATACCCGAAACGATTATGAAGTCAAAATTGGTACATTCAAACATGCGATAAACCCACATACTGAAACGTTCAGAGAATTTCCTGCATATGTCCAGGAACATCTTGATCCCGCCAAGCATAAAAAAGTGGCGATGTTTTGTACCGGAGGTATTCGTTGTGAGAAATCCACCGCCTACCTGAAGCAACAAGGCTTTGACGACGTTTATCATCTGGAAGGCGGCATCCTCAAATATCTCGAAGAAGTCCCCGAAGAAGACTCTATGTGGGAAGGTGAATGCTTTGTGTTTGACAATCGCGTTGCCGTCAATCACAAACTTGAAAAAGGCCACTATGAGCAATGTAATGCCTGCCGCCTCCCCATCACTAAAGAAGACATGCAAAGTGAGTTATATATGGAGGGCATTAGCTGCCCCTACTGTCACGATAAACTCACCACGGAACAAAAACAGCGTTTTACGGAGCGCCAAAAACAGGTTCAATTGGCTAAATATCGTGGAGAGAGTCATATTGGCGGTGACGTTCCCAGAACCATTATGAAACGGAAACTCTTAAAAAGAACACGCAGGACTGAACAGGCCGCTCCAGACTCACCAACACAATAAGCTTCTTTTGGTGAACCAATAAACAAAATTGTTTACTGGTTCGCCGGAAAAGCATTAAAGCTGAGTATAATAGCCCAACTTGTTTACACATAATTCATGGATGCCCAATGCGCCGATTAATAAACGTATGTATTGTCAGCCTGCTTATTAGCTTAAGCGGTTGCGCAGCCGTCACCATTACACAAAGTGGAAAAGCAGATTTTCAATATCGCCCTCAATACGAAGAATCCAGGTATTTCTTTTTTTGGGGGTTAATCGGTGAACATCACATAAATGTTAAAGATATTTGTAAAGACAAGCCTGTTAAGCAGATGCAAACAAAATACTCTGCCTGGGATGTTCTTTGGGGAAGCTTGAGTTTGGGCTTATATATGCCTCGTACAGCCAAGGTATGGTGCCAACAGGAGTCAAAATGAAACAACTGCTTAACCTTCACACTCGTTTAATCAAACTAGTTACGATAGTTTGTGTGCTGTTAGCAAGCGGTTGCGCCGTTATCCATTTTGAAAATGGAGAGGTTGCTCCTGATCCCAATGCAGATAAGTTTTTTTACGGCTGGTTTGGTGAAGATGAAAGTACCGTTGACCCGGGAAGCTCTATTCGTTTCAACAAATGGTATCATCATAGCTTTTATCAGATTGCTGAAATAAATAACCCGCTTGATTTGAGCAGAGAGTGCCCCGGCCTCGAATGGAATCAAATAACAACCAATACCAACCCTTTTAAAGTCGTAATCGGCTTACTGGATAATGCCATATTGATACCCGCTGCCTCTGCAGGTATCGATTTATGGTCACCTTGGGGTATTGAATACTCGTGTCGCTATCAATAACTTTGAGTAATCAGGGATACTTTTACCAAAGCGAATAACAGTATTAGCGATGCTGTTTAAGTTGATAGGCAAACAGACCCGCAAGCAGTAAGGCGCACAAACCCAAACCAAAGCCCATACCCATCCACACACCTGCCGCACCATACCAAAAATGCGCCAGATAAGAGAGTGGAATACCGACCATCCAGTAACAAAATATCGCCACCAGTGTGGGTGAAGTACCTAATTTATATCCCCTCAAAGCACCCATGAGCGTGACCTGCCAGGCATCAACAAACTGAAACAACGCGGCGACAAACAAAATAGAGCTCGCAACGCCTATTAATGCATGTAGTTCGCCCTGAGCGAGTGTGTTAGTTTGTAAAAAGAACAGTACCAATTGCTCTGGCATAGTCAGGAAAATGACTGCCGCAAACAACGCGCTGATTGACGATAGCATAAGCCCAACGAACAAAGCACGCCGAGTCTCCTGTATTTTGTTTTGCCCGAATAACTCCCCTACTTTCACAGAAACAGCCTGTGAGATACCCAAAGGAATCATAAAGCTTAGTGTGGTCGATTGCAGCGCGATCTGATGCGCCGCCAATGCATTTACACCCAATAAACCTACTATCAGAGCTGCCGCGGAAAACATACCAACCTCCATGGCATGCGCAAGGGCAATCGGGACACCTAATTTGATGGTTTCCTTAAATTTTTTTGAGGAAAAATGCGCCCATCCTAACCAGAATTTATAAGGGTAAAAAACACGATTTCGATAAGTCAGAAACATCAGCCCGAAAAACATGGCAATCGCAATAATCGTGGTGCCTAAAGCGATACCTTCAATACCCATCGCCGGCAATCCCAGAAAGCCCGTCATAAGCGCATAACTAAGCGGGTAATTCAAAAGTGTTGCTAGCAGGCTGATCGGCAGTATCGCTTCGGGACGCCCCATCCCAATGACCAGAGAACGTAATAAAACAAAGCTGAAAGCAGGCAATAATGACCAGACCACCATATCAAGATAGCGTTGCGCAAATACAACCACTTCAGGTTCTTGACCCAACCAAAGCAACAGCGGGCTGATATTCAACATGCAAAACGCAAACAGGGTAAATACTAAAATGACGAGTATGACACCGGCCAACAAGGATTGATGAACCGCTATTTGGTTTTCCTGCCCCTTATAGTAGGCAATTAGATTAGCCGTTGAGGTGAGCGCCCCGATACCGACCACATAAAAAAACTGAAAGACGACGGCACCCAAACCGCCACCGGCCAGCTCTAACACGCCGAGTTGCCCCATCAACAAGGTATCGATAAACGACATCAGCGCAAAAGACATCTGCC
>JBFHPN010000274.1:0-4182 GCA_041592735.1 Oleiphilaceae bacterium
CCAGCTCATAAAGGTTTGATTTACGTCCAGAACTAATCCCTTGTCATTAATAACAACGGCACCTAAAGCCCTGACATTTTCGAAAAAAGACAATAATGTCTTATCAGTACTCTGCTTATTTTTGTTATGCGTATTGCAGGGTGTGTTCATTCATATCGACCAATTGATTGTTGCAATATGGTTGCGTAATTATAGATTAGATAAAATAATAAAGTTATTTTTTGTCTTCGAAAAAGGGCAAACCCTTTAAGAGAGTCTGTCACATAACCAGGCTCATTGAGATACTTTCAGTGAGCTTTCCATAAGGAAATATTGAAGAAACCCACCGGTAAAATGACGAGAATATTCATACCGCAGACTCACTGAGAATTCTTAGCCCTGAAGTGGACCAACTCAGAGTACACCTCTTAACATGGCTTAGTCCTTATAAAACGCTTCAACGGTTCCTTTCATCTTCATCATCAGAGGCTGGCCTCTTCGGTCTAGGGCTTTTGGTGATGCTATTTTGATCCAACCTTCGCTGATGCAATATTCGTCAACATTGGTGCGTTCTTTACCGTTTAACTTAATACCTACCTCGCGTTCAAAAACCTCTTCCTTATAGTAGGGGCTGGAAGGATTGACAGAAAGGCGATCTGGTAAAGCGGGTAGTGATTTAGTATCGTTCATTTAAGTAACCTAAATAATTGAAATAAAGGGCTTCAAGCCATGAAAGCGCTTAATTATGATCTGAATAACAACAAGAAGGAAGTTAGATGATTCGATTTGCCATTACTGCGGGTGCAATTTTCGCTGGAATTTCAGTTATTTTGGGAGCCTTTGGCGCTCATGCTATCGCAGAAGCAGTCAGTGCTCAACGCCTTGAAACCTGGCAAACTGCGGCGAAATACCTGATGACTCATGGCCAGGCACTGATTCTGGTGGGTATTCTGGCGCATGTCTTCAAACAAATGTTTACATGGACTGTCATCTTGCTCTTCGCGGGGGCTTCCGTCTTCTGCTCTTCACTGTTTTTATTGGTCATCACCGATACCGCCTGGCTGGGGGCAATCGCGCCAATAGGTGGCGCCTTGATGATTTCAGGCTGGGCAGCGCTGGCCATTAATGGCTTCAGAATGCGTTCGATCTATTTAGCAAACAAGCCTGAATAGCGCGGCGCGCAGATAAAACAAACATCTCTAATTTAATTGAGCCTTTCCTGTTTGCACGCTCGGTTTTCTCACCTTCATGTGACTTTATTCTCAAATTTCGTACCGTGGCAGAAATCGCCATCAGTTTGGCGGAAATTATCACATACGCTCTCTAGCGTTCCTTCACGCACTGCAATAACGTGATCACACAATAATAAAAAAGCTCATCTGAGTTAAAAAATAATAAAAACCAAACCAACAATAATAAAACGACTCTCAACACAAAAATGGCG
The DNA here is from genome assembly GCA_041592735.1 of Oleiphilaceae bacterium. Classification (GTDB taxonomy): domain Bacteria; phylum Pseudomonadota; class Gammaproteobacteria; order Pseudomonadales; family Oleiphilaceae; genus PZPK01. The sequence continues at coordinate 1,424 of JBFHPN010000274.1, forward strand.
GACAATAATAATGCTAAGAGCTAAATCCTATAAAAACATACTGCTAGGCAAGGCCTGCGTGTTTGCGCTGGCGTTCTCATCCTCTCTCGCTGCTCAGGCAGACACCGGCGATTACGGCTTTTGGAAATACCTGCGGAATCTGACCAATCCACCTGCTGCAAATAACCCTGTAGATCAGGATTTGATAGAGGCCGTCAAGCTGAATGATGGTACACAGGTCATCGAGTTCAAGAATAACCCAAGCAATCATAATGATGGTTTCAAACCCGGTTTATATGGTGTTTGGCAAACCGTGACCATGAATGGCGCGGCAACAGGCGCAAAATGTGCCGATGGCTCGAACTACAAATTTGCGGTAAAACGCTCAGCCAGAAGTTCTAATATGGTCATTTTTCTGGAAGGCGGCGGTGGCTGCTGGTCCTATGAATCCTGCAGCATTTCAAGTGGCGGTTTTACCAATAGCGGCCTGATTGGCGGCCAAGAAGGCAACAATATTCCAAACGGGACAATACTCGCGGCGACACAAATGTCTTTAGCAACGACCGCATTAAGACCTGGCTATCACCCTAAGTTCGAAAATTGGACAAAAGTCTATTTACCTTATTGCACACAAGATCTTGGTGTGGGCGCCATTAAAAAAACCTATACCTCTGAAGATGGCACAAAACAACGTAGCATTTACCATCATGGTTTAAAGGTTCAGGGCGCTGTTATCAGTTGGTTGAAGGGTCGTCTTGAACGCCCCGGACAATTACTGATGACTGGCCAAAGTGCCGGGGGCTTTGCATCAGAATTACTCTATCACACCTATCGTACCGCCCTTGAGCCACAGAAAGGTTACATGCTGAATGATGCAGGCCCTATCGTACCTGCGCCTCAAAATGGTGACGTCAGCCGTTACCCCTCGCAATATGCTCACCAAACCGTGACAGAAGCGTGGGATGCCTATAACTTTCTGAGATGGATGGAAGAACAGTCACACTATGCGGGCAGCCAATTTGACTATGAAAACATGGGAACCATCTCTTCATTCTTATCAAACTATTGGCGAAATGACCGCTTCTTGTTAGCCGCAGCACGCAAGGACAATACAATATCCGGCTTCAGCTATAACAGCTTCTTCGACGAGATTTTATACGAGCCCAGTTTAAATAAACGCGACCAGCTTCGAGATCAAAAACGTCTGATTGACATGGACAACAAACGCGCACAACTCAACCAGCTCGGCAATTATGGTTATTTTGCGCCGGGTTATCGCCCGCTACTGGGTGGCCATGTACTCACCCTGCCACTTGTCGAAGCAAGTACTAAGAATGAAGATGACGGCAAGGAAATTCGGGACGCAATAGCCAGTTTGATGGAGGGTTCAGGAAACGTTATGCAATCCTGGGAAGGCAACTATGGCCTCTGGCGTGATAAGAACGGGCGCTATAATGACTGCTTGAATTATTTCTTTGATATTACCGACCGTGATAAAAAAGGCGGGGATGTATATATCCCAAATGCCAATACCGAGGGTAACGATTTAGGCAATGCGCTGGAATTTATCGGAGATGTCCTGAGTGGAGGAACCTGCTTGGGCGGCTAAAGCTGATCTTAAAAATAAATACGGATTATGCTCATAAGAAAGTGATGTCTGACATCCACTGAACCAAAAAGGCGATTAAATATGTCTCAAAAAACAAATGTTCATGCCTGGATGATACGAGGCCTGATTGCTGCATCAGGCATCACTTTCCTGAGTTTGCTGTTCTGGCCGGAAAGTCAACCTGAACCCTATGCTCAAGACACACAGGAGACATCTGCACCCGCGATGGCGCCCGCTGTTTTCAGTGATAAAGAGCCTGATCAGACAGCGGACAACTCGCCATCTTTATTCTCATCCTCGCCCTCTTCCCCTGCTGAAACACCGTCGAGCATGCAACAAGAAGATCTGAGTCAGGCCAACCAGGAACAAGACGACATTGCGCTGGAGAACAAGGCACAGAGTCTTGAAAGATTTAACGACATCAATACACTGCTGGATAATATCGACGACCCTGACGTTCAGGACTTTATCTCGACGCTTCCCGAAGATGCTCAAAGGTCAATTCACATGCAGGCCTTGCAGCAATCTGTTTCCAAGCGGCTCGATGCGATTGAAGCGCAAGCCTTGAGCCCGATCGACCTGACGAAACTCTTTGACGATATCGACCTGCTCGCACAAAATCTTGTGCTCATGCCCGAGGAAGCCAAGAATTTAAAATCCTATCTTAAAGCGCGCGCTGAGATTTAAACTCATTGAGTCCTATGCCAGACAGACATCTCTTCTAATTAAACCTTGCCAGGTTCTTTTGATCGAGATCAGGCAATTTTCTACATATTCACTATAGTTATCTAAACTAAGTTATCTAAACTAAGTTATCTAAACTAAGTTATCTAGACGAGATCATCCTTAATCGCTACCAGGGGCATCTAAGTGTGTCTGCAAATACCTTTATTTCAGGGTCATTACTAAAAACCATACTGGATGTAGCTGAAACACAAGGCGTGTCGCGTTTATTCTTGTTTCAGCAATTGGGGCTTGAACAACTGAACAGCGCTCAGGATCAATCTCTTCCTTTCGAGAAAGTCATTGATTTATTCGAGCTCATCATCAGCCAGACCGGGGATCACACCTTCGGGCTTCGTGTTGGTCGTCACATACTTCCTGGTTCACTAAATGCGCTTGGCTATGCCTTAATGAGCAGTAAAAATTTATATGAGGCCCTGCTCTTGCA
>JBFHPN010000275.1:0-4181 GCA_041592735.1 Oleiphilaceae bacterium
CCATTTGTTTCCGGTGCCAGGCTCAGAATCACCTCGGCTGCGTCAATCGCACTCTCAATTTTCGGACGCCCTTTATGCGCACCTTCTTCTGTATGACGGTAGTTCAGTTCACCCAGGAATTTCACTTCGTCTTCAGTATTCCAGTTAATGCCTTTACCGCCATTACCCAGTTTTTCCAATAAGGGGCCGAGTGAAGTAAAGCGTTTATAGGTGTTCGGATAATCCCGTTCCACAACCGCCAGATTCGGGGCAGTTTTACCAGGGATCAAATCTCATTCACCTTTCCTCCAGGCTTTCACACCATCCGGTTGAGCCAGCTCTCCCGGACTGTCATGTTGCATAGGCACGGTTACCAGATCTTGCTCTACACCAAGGTGGCCAACACACAATTCCGAGAACTTCTTGGCAATACCTTTGAAGATATCCCAGTCGGATTTTGATTCCCAAACCGGATCAACCGCTTTTGACAGTGGATGAATAAACGGATGCATATCCGAGGTATTCATATCATCTTTTTCGTACCAGGTTGCTGTCGGCAATACGATATCGGAATACAGACAGGTGGTGGACATACGGAAATCGAGAGTGACCAATAAATCTACCTTGCCTTCCTGTGCCTTATCATGCCATTTGACATCTTCTGGTTTTTTCGCACCACGCTCATCCAGGTCTTTACCCATTAGGCCATTTTTAGTGCCTAAGAGGTGACGCAGCATGTATTCATGCCCTTTACCTGAAGAACCTAAGAGGTTTGAACGCCAGATAAACATATTGTGCGGGTGATTCTGTATCGCATCCGGATCTTCACATGCAAACTTCAAGGCACCGCTTTTTAACTGCTCAACGGTATACTCTTGTGGCGTTTTACCGGCAGCGGCTGCTTTTTTGGTTAACTCAAGCGGGTTGATATCCAGCTGTGGTGCTGAAGGCAACCAACCCATGCGTTCAGCGCGTGAGTTGTAATCAATGATCGATGCTTGCCATTTTGACTTATCGGCCAGCGGTGAAATCACCTCCTGCATCTCCAGCTTCTCATAACGCCATTGGTTGGCATGGTTATAAAAGAAAGAGGTGCCGTTCATCTGACGAGGCGGACGCTGCCAGTCAAGACCAAAGGCCAGCGGTAACCAACCACACTGAGGGCGCAGTTTTTCCTGGCCTACATAGTGAGCCCAACCACCACCGGACTGACCGATACAACCACACATCATCAGCATGTTGATGACACCGCGGTAGTTCATATCCATGTTGTACCAGTGGTTCATCGCAGCACCGATGATAATCATGCTACGGCCACGGGTTTTATTGGCATTATCGGCAAATTCACGCGCAATCTTGATGATCTGTGCCCGAGAGACACCAGTAATTTTTTCCTGCCATGCCGGTGTATAAGGCTTATCTTCATCGAAACTGGCCGCTGAATTTGGGCAATCCAAGCCATGTTCCACGCCATAGTTGGCCAGTGTTAAATCATAAACACTCGCTACCAGACGATCGCTGCCATCCGCTAAACGGATGCGTTTAACCGGCACTTTTCGTAACTGGTTTTCAGCATGATCGGTGTGATCAAAGTAGCCATACTCGTGTTCTTTCGAACCAAAATAAGGGAAGGAGACTTCAATGACGGCATCCGATTTGTCTTTTAATGATAAACCGAGCGTAATCTGATCACCGGTTTTACCATCGAGCTGGTCAATGTTCCACTTGCCTTTTTCACCCCAGCGATAACCGATAGAGCCGGTTGGTGATACCAATTCGCCAGTCGCTTCATTAATCGCGATGGTTTTCCATTCTGGATTATTATCCTGCCCCAGGTTGCCATCCAGATCGGAAGCACGCAGAAAACGACCTTGCTGCCAGCCATTTTCAGATTCATCAAGCAATACCAGGTAAGGAAAGTCTGTCGTGGTGCGTACGTACTCTTTAAAGTATTCGCTAGGCTTATCGACATGGAATTCTTTTAAAATGACATGTCCCATCGCCATGGCAACAGCAGAGTCGGTACCTTGTTTAGCATGGATCCACTCATCAGTGAGCTTGGCAACTTCTGAGTAATCGGGGGTGATTGAAACAGTTTTTGTACCTTTGTAACGCACTTCAGTAAAGAAGTGCGCATCCGGAGTACGGGTTTGAGGGACGTTCGAACCCCAGGCAATAATATAACCGGAGTTATACCAGTCTGCTGATTCCGGCACGTCGGTCTGCTCACCCCAGATTTGTGGGGAAGCCGGTGGCAAGTCACAATACCAGTCGTAGAAACTTAAACAGTTACCGCCAATCAGTGACAAATAACGTGAACCGGCGGCATACGAAACCATCGACATGGCAGGAATCGGAGAAAAGCCTGAAATACGATCAGGGCCGTAGGTTTTTGCCGTAAAGATGTTGGCTGCTGCAATCAACTCATTGACTTCTGCCCAATCTGAACGAACCAGACCACCCATACCACGCTTGGTTTTGTATGACTGCGCCTTGACAGGATCACTCACAATAGATTCCCAGGCTTTCACCGGATCTGAGTGCTTGGCTTTCGCCTCACGCCATAACTTGAGCAGTGCTTTACGAACTTTTGGATACTTCAGGCGGTTAGCACTGTAAATATACCAGGAATAGCTAGCGCCACGCGGACAACCCCGTGGTTCATGATTCGGCAAATCCGGGCGAGTGCGCGGGTAATCTGTCTGCTGGGTTTCCCAGGTTACCAGACCATCTTTTACATATATTTTCCAACTGCACGAACCGGTACAGTTCACACCATGTGTAGAACGGACGATTTTGTCATGCTGCCAACGTCGACGGTACGCGTCTTCCCAGCCTCTGTCTTCATTGGTTGTGACACCATGCCCATTGGAAAAGTCCTGTTTTTTCGTTTTGAAAAAACGTAACCTGTCTAAAAACTGACTCATTTGCGGCTCCTCACCCTTGATTCATCGTCTCATGATGTGGCGATATCTGTTTTGGCAGACAGCGTTTCAGTCACGGCGTGAACAATTGTTTTGAATAGTCGTTATTCAAAGTGCTGAAAAAATGTTCAAATAGCACACATCGATCCCAGCACGAATGGGGCAAGTATATGAAGTGTTTAATTTATTGAAATTGATTTGAATCAATTCATCAGGGTGAAGCCTATCAGGGGTAAGCGTTTTCTACCCACAAATAGTTAGCTCATATTTTATGTAATTGGTTGATAATTAAGCCTATTATTTTTTTTAGATCGAAATGCCGAGCCAAGCGTTTTTTTAGAGGTATCTTAAGATGTTACTCAAAAATACCCCATCCCAAAGCTTGTTTTATTCAGTAATGAGCTATATCTATCTTTCATTGTTCACCATTATCACCATTACCCTCTTATCCATCTTTTTTTCTTTCTGGATAACAGAACAGGCCGACAGCGATGCCCATGCTATTAATTTATCCGGCTCGATGCGCATGCAGACCTTCCATATCGGGCTTTCCGCCACCCACTCACCAGAAGACGTCCAGGTACTGACCGCCCAATTGGATGCCACCTGGCATAACCCTTTGTTTGCACAGTTTGAGAATCCCCAACAGATCGATGCCCCGGATACACTTTCCGGCATCTTTCAAATAGCCTATCAGCACTGGTTTAAGACCGTTCGCCCGATGCTTGTTAACCAAACCTCCAATGCCGGCCAGCCCGATGAAAAATTATTCAAACTTTTGAGAGTTCAAGTGGATCTTATCGACAAGCTGGTCAATCATTTTCAGCTGGAAGCTGAATCCAAAATACGTCATTTACGCACCTTGCAACTGGTTGCCATGCTCATCACTATTCTGGTGGGCAGCCTGATTTTCTATCTTCTGAAAAACCGTGTCGAAGTACCTTTAAATCGACTTACCGAGGCAGCGAAAAACATTCGGGATGGACAGGTACAACAACATATTCACATTCCCGGTAAAGATGAATTGGCCTTGCTGGCTGAATCATTTAATCAAATGAGTCAATCCATTTCTGATACCTATCAGCAATTAGAACAACGGGTTGAATTGCGCACCAAAGAGCTGGAACAAAACAACACGATTCTTGAATATTCTTTTAATGTCGCCCGAAAAGTACTTGAAGAGCATGATAAAGAACTTAATTACAATGAAATCATTCGTAAACTCTCTGAACTTATGATGATCAAGGATGTGGAGCTATGTTTATTCACCGACAAAGG
>JBFHPN010000276.1:0-4180 GCA_041592735.1 Oleiphilaceae bacterium
CTGTATTCGGCAGACACTCTTTTCATTCATGATACTCAACAGCTCACTCAAGCTCTCGATCACCCAACGAATGCAAAGGTATTAAAACTTTTACCTAGCGTGTATCAGGGTAATTTTGTAATTCGCCACCCGATCGAAATTATCGGAGAGAATGGCGTTATTATCGATGCCGCGCACAAGGGAGATGCCCTCAGGATCAAGAGTGCTCATGTCACCCTCAGCGACCTTGAAATTCGTAATTGGGGCGATGATTTAACCGCCATGAACGCGGGTATTTTCATCGAAGACGGGGCCAATCATGTCGTCATAAAAGATAATCGTTTATCAGGCGATACCACCGGTATCTGGCTGGCGCGCACAGAAGGCGCCCGAATTCTTCGTAACAAGGTTCAAGGAAACCCCGCTATACGCTCGACAGATCGGGGCAATGGCATTCATTTAAGTAATGCCAGATATGCAGAAGTGATTGGGAATGAAGTCTGGCATGCACGCGATGGCCTGTATATTATCTCCAGCCAGCATAACCTCTTAAAAGATAATTATCTTCATGATGTTCGGTATGGCGTGCATTACATGTATTCCCACAGCAATGAGGTGATTGGTAACCGCGCTGAACGCACACGCGCCGGCTATGCATTAATGCAGTCACGCACACTCACCGTGCGGGACAATGTCACCTATGATAGCCAGGATTATGGCATTCTCTTAAATTTTATTACTGCATCAACGCTCGAAAACAACCAAATTGCGCGCGTCCAACAACACGCCTCCCGAGATGCTGAGGGTGCCTATGGAAAAGGTTTTTTTGTGTATAACTCGACACAGAACAGCATCCGCGGAAACACTGTACAAGAGGCTCAAATCGGCATCCATTTGACTGCTGGCTCTGAGGATAATCGTGTTTCCGGTAATGCCTTTCTGTACAATCATACTCAAGTGAAATATGTGGCTACCCGACAACAGGAATGGAGTGAAAACGGTGCGGGCAATTATTGGAGCAACTATCTGGGCTGGGATATGAATAATGACCAGATAGGCGATACCCCGTTTGAACCAAATGACCATATTGATCGCTTGCTGTGGCTCTACCCTCAAGCCAAATTACTCATGGATAGCCCGGCTATATTATTACTACGCTGGGTACAGCGCATGTTTCCTATTCTTAAATCTCAAGGGGTACAGGATAGCTATCCGTTGATGACACACCTTCCCACAACCGCTCCGGGCAAGCTCTTATGAATAGTGCCACTGAATTAGTTCGACTCCAGAATGTCTATAAGGACTACCGATCCCTTAGAGTCCTGAAAGGCATCGATCTTACGCTGCAAGCTGGCGAAGTGCTCGGCCTGTTTGGCCACAATGGTGCGGGTAAAAGCACTCTAATGAAACTGATTCTTGGCTTGATTAAACCCACGCATGGCAAACTCAGCACCTTCGGTCATGATCCCTACACGCGTCATTTTGATGGCTTTCGCCATCAACTGGGCTATTTACCGGAAAATGTCAGCTTTTATGAACAGCTCAATGGTCGTGAAGTACTCTACTATTTTGCGCGTTTGAAAGGATTTTCCTGTTCAACCGCAGATAAGCTGCTTAATGAAGTGGGTTTAAGCGGGGCGGCAAATAGAGCCGTAAAAGACTATTCCAAAGGCATGAAACAGCGCTTGGGTTTAGCTCAAGCCATGCTTGGCCAACCCAAATTACTGATATTGGATGAACCGACCGTTGGCCTGGACCCTAAAGCCTGCGATGACTTTTATCGAATGGTGAACACATTAAAGCAACAAGGTACCGCCGTCATCATGTGTACGCACATATTACCCGGTGTTGAACATTATCTTGATCGCGCCCTGATTCTGGAACAAGGTGAAGTACGCGCACTGGGTAGCGTGAATGCACTTCGCAAACAAACCAACCTGCATAGTCGGATAGACGTCGAGGGGCTGAGCCCAAAAGAACTTGAAGACCTGATCAAAGATACATCACTGGCGATCAGCCAGAAACCAGATAACCCTCTCCAGTTAACGGTTGATGTAGATGAGACCAAAAAAATCCGTCTGTTAGCGCAAGTATCGAGTCATCCAAAGGTCACCAATATTAGCTGTTTTGACCCTTCACTGCAGGATATCTACCGTTACTTCACTCATGGTGCCCACAAGAGTGATACCCATTTTCTGAGTGGGGAACAAACACCATGAATACAATCATGATTATTGCCTTGAAAGAATTCAAAGACGGGCTTCGAAATCGCTGGATGATGGCGATGACTCTGATATTTGCACTGCTCTCTCTGGGCTTGTCTTTTTTAGGTTCGGCGGCATCGGGAACCTTGGGGTTTGCTTCGTTGGCATCCACCCTGGTGAGCTTATCAAGCCTGGCCGTGATTCTCATCCCCTTGATTGCGCTGCTTGTTTCCTATCAGGCATTTGTCGGGGAATACGAACAAGGCACCTTGATATTGCTCCTCACCTATCCCATTAAGCGCAAGCAGATTCTGCTCGGCAAATTTCTCGGCCAGGGGTGCTTGCTCGCCGGGGCTTCCATTTTAGGTTTCGGCATCGCTGGCATTGCCATTTATTACACCAGCGAAGTGAGTGGACAGGCCCTGTTCTCTGCCTTTTCCGGCTTTATTTTGTCAGCCATTCTACTCGGCTGGATCTTTATCAGCCTGGGTTATGTTATCAGCTTGAGCGTAAAGGAAAAGTCCACTGCTGCAGGTTTAGCTCTGCTTGTCTGGTTTGTATTTGTACTGGTCATTGACCTGGTGCTTCTGGCGCTTCTGGTGGCGACTGAAGGCAAGTTAAATGCTGATTTGATCACGACCCTTCTCATGCTCAACCCTACAGATGTGTTCCGCCTGATCAACTATCAACTGGCCGACCCCAGCGGCCTTGCAAACTACGGCGGTGCCTTGCAGGTTGTTCAGCATGCGCCCCCCGGAAAAGCCTCTCTGTTTATGATTATGACAGGCTGGCTGCTTGTTCCACTAGGCCTTGCCAACTGGATCTTTCACCGGCGCGCGCTCTAATCGTCGCGATAATGATCTTTTCATGAACACTAACCCTTTACTGAACTACTAAACGCTATCTAAGAGAACACACCATGAACAGAACACGTAAACTTTCTCATGTTCCCGTTGTGATTTTACTGCTAAGCAGTTTAATGGCTGGATGTAATGACACCCCCCAACAATCAAAACAAAACCCACTGAGTTCGATGCATATTATGCAAGGTGATGAATGTCATTTGTGCGGCATGCTGATTAAGGGCTTTCCCGGGCCGAAAGGCGCTATACAGGTGAATGCGAACAATGCTCTAAGAAAATTTTGTTCCAGTAACGATCTGCTCGCTTTCTTGCTGCAACCTGAGAATGCGCAATACAAACACCTTGCCTATGTACACGATATGGCCAATGCCATGTGGGATACACCCGATGATACGGCGTTTATACTCGTTGAAGATGCCTGGTACGTAATCAATCATGCCAAGCCTGGCGCCATGGGCCCAACCCTTGCGACCTTCAGCACCCAAGTGTCTGCTGAACATTTCGCAGCACAGCACCAGGGTCAAATCATCCGCTTTAACGATATCAGTCTGGACTTACTGGGTAGCCTAAGCCTGAAAATGCATGACATGCACAGCCATCATCACTAAACGCACACCCAGTGAATGATGGCAGGCGGGCAGATTATTCCTTCTCTGTCATTTGAATCGGAAAAGGGGGAGTCACGGCTCCGGTATAAATCGTTCTGTGCGGGAATGGAATTTCAATATTGTGTTTATCAAAGGCGACTTTGACTTGCTCATACATGGAGTTTTTCATTTCCAGAAAATTTTCCCGGGTCGCCCAAACTGAAAATTGCAGATCTAAAGAGGATTCTCCATAGCCTTTAAAAACATACACCGGTTTAGGTTCTTCCAAACACAGAGGGTTCTGTTTAGCCACATCAAACAGCACCTGTTTCACTTTTTGCAGATCTTCTTTATAGGCGACGCCGATCAGCATATCTTGTCGACGGATAGGAAAACGGGTGATCGTAGTACATTTTGATTTAATCAGGGCCTCGTTAGGCACTCTGACAAACAGGTTGTCGTAGGTACGTATTTTGACCGACAGCATATCAATCGACAGCACCTCGCCGATGGTATCATCAACTTTGATAATATCCCCCACGGTAAA
>JBFHPN010000277.1:0-4164 GCA_041592735.1 Oleiphilaceae bacterium
AATCCTTATCAGGAAATGCTCAATCAGGCTCAGAAGTGGGGTCAGTCCAATTTCGACAGAATTTTCAGTAGCGGGCAGTATGTTTATGCCTGGGCACCCTTTTATGGCGGTAAACACCCGGCTCACGGTCGCAGAGTCATTGAACAGTTAATTTCCAAGTACCAGCTCGGTGCCAGACATTGTCGGGTGATTGATTTACATACCGGTCTTGGCCCTTGGTCGTTTGGGGAGCTGATCAGTGATCACCCGGCAGCGAGCAAGGGAAACCGGGAGGCGGGTAAACTATTTGGCGCCGCTATTGCCAATGCACATGAGGGGGCCTCCTTTTCAGTGCCCAAATCAGGACTGTTGGATTATTGTTTTCATCGTATCATGCAACAACAGGGTTTTTTTCTGACCCTGGAATTTGGCACCTACGGGACGGCCGAACTTTTTGAAGTATTGTTTACCGAACATCGTTTTTGGAAGCTCAATCCTCCTTCATCCCTAGACGATGCAGACTATTTATCTCACCGAGCAAGAATGGTCGAGCATTTTTGCCCGAATGATCTGCTCTGGCAACAAGCCGTTTTATTTAAATCCTGGCAGGTCTTAAGTCGGGTTATCGCTAGCTTCGCATCATCGAACCCGGTTTGATCTAAGGATATTCTATGTTGGAAAGTAAATTTCGAATTGCCACCAAGGACGATTTGAATGCTCTCGTTGCCCTTGAGAATGCCTGTTTCAAAACAGACCAGTTAAGTGTGCGTAGTTTCAAGCGGTGGATTCAGTCCGAGCACGCGATTTTAATCGTGATGGAAGTGAATACCATCATGGTCGCCTATGGCCTGGTGTGGTGTCATCGAGGTACCCGCTTAGCCAGATTGTATTCGCTGGCGGTGGACCCCAGTATGCGAGGCAAAGGGCTGGCAGGGGAGCTGCTGAAGGAACTGGAAGTTCAGGCTGTTAAAAAGGGCCGCCTGTATATGCGCCTGGAAGTTTCCAAATCTAATCTGCGGGCCATATCTCTTTATGAGCAGGCGGGTTATCGGGTGTTCGGTGAATACAGTGATTATTACGATGATCATATGGATGCCTTGCGCATGCAAAAAAAGATTCGCTTCAGTCAGAGCGAATTGGAACATAAGCCCGTTGCCTGGTATCAACAAACGACAGAGTTTACCTGCGGCCCATCGGCACTCATGATGGCGATGCATTCTCTGGATGAACAGAAGCCATTAGACCAGAAAACCGAACTGGCGATATGGCGAGAAGCGACCACTATTTTCATGACTTCAGGGCATGGCGGCTGCCACCCTCTGGGCCTGGCATTGGCCGCCAAAAAACGGGGTTTTGATTGCAGCGTCTATATTAATCAGGAAGATGCCCTGTTTTTGGATGGTGTTCGTTCAGCCAAGAAAAAACAAATTATGCGGGTTGTGCATGAGCAATTCCTGGAGCAGGCAAACGCGCAAGCAATAAATATTATTTATGCAGAAATTACCCAGTCCAGGCTGCAAGATTTTCTGGAGGAGGGTTATGCCGTCCTGATGCTGATCAGCACCTATCGACTGGATGGCAAAAAAACCCCGCACTGGGTGATGTTAACCAGTATGGATGAACAGTGTTTATATGTGCATGACCCTGATTTGGATGGTCAGCAACAGGCTATGGATGCGCAATACATCCCGATTGCCAAACAGGACTTTGAGAAAATGTCGAGTTTTGGGTCGGGGCGCTTGAGAACAGCAGTCGCTATCAGAAGTAAAGGAAAACGTTAAATTGGATCTGGTACAGCTATTTGATGTTAGCCCCTATGATTGGCACGCAATCGGGACGGCAATTTTCTGTGGAACTGTGATTGGTCTGGAAAGGCAATTACGTGGCAAACCAGTTGGCATTCGTACCGCCACTTTAATCGTTTTGGGAACCTATTTATTTCTGGCTACGGCCTTTTTATTACAGGGTGAATTGATAGATCATTCACGCGTAGTCGGGCAGATTATCACCGGTATCGGCTTTTTAGGGGCGGGGGTAATGCTTGCGAAAGATGGGGCAGTGGTTGGGGTTACCTCTGCCGCTGCCATATGGGTGCTGGCTTCGATTGGAGTGATGATTGCCACCGAGCATCTGTTGCCTGCCATCAAGGTATCGCTTCTGGTGGTGGCTATTTTGTGGGGGGTTGATGCATTGGAGTCGAATGTGAAAATGTTCGGTCGTGGGGTGCACGCCAAGGTGAAGTCCTACAGTGCAAAATCTCAGGCCCGCCAGCGGCGCAAACAAAAGCCAGTGGCTGATCAGCTCTCTGCCAAAGAAGAATGAATACATAAATAACCCATCTGCGGAAAAGTGATTCCCGTTTTTTTGGGGACCTGTCAACGAATCCCTCTGATATGATCTGATTGTTTGAAAAAACAGACTGCCTGCCGTCTATGGTTTGTCTGTCAGCTCAACTACAAGACCTGCCAGGGGCAGTTATCCAACATCAATCGCTGACAAGCCGGAACGCGTATTATGATTAATTCAATTGCAGCCTTCACTATCAAAGCACGATGGTTCATCATTTTATTTACACTTGGGCTGGTTTTTTTTATAGCAAGCGGCGCCAGTTCAATTGGATTCAGCTCAAATTATAGGGTGTTTTTCTCCTCGGATAATGAGCAATTGGTTGCCTTTGAAAACCTGCAGAACACCTACTCTAAATCGGATAATTTATTAATTGTCCTGGAACCGAAGGAGGGTGAAGTCTTCACCCGACCTACGCTGCATGCAATTCAGGATCTCACCGAGCGGGCGTGGCAATTGCCATATTCAACACGCGTGGATTCTCTGACTAATTTTCAGCATACCGAGGCAGATGGCGATGATCTGATTGTTCAGGATCTGGTAGAAGATCCTGCCACGGCAGATCTTCAAAAGGTTCGTGCGATTGCCCTCGGTGAGCCTTTGCTTTTGCACAGGCTGATCGCAGAGAAAGCCCATGTCAGTGCCGTTAATATTACCGTTCAGTTGCCGCAGAAAAGTGAAACAGAGATACCGGAACTGGTGGCCGAAGCAAGAAAAATGGTGGCTGCTTTTGAAACAGAATATCCGGATATCAACGTTTACCTGACGGGCAGCGTCATGCTAGGCAATGCGTTTGCGGAATCTGCACAGCATGATATGAGCAGCCTGTTCCCCATTATGTTTGTGATTATTGTGGTCACGCTTTGGCTGCTGTTGCGTTCAGTGTCCGGAACTTTTTCAACCGTTATGGTGATTATGTTGTCAATTCTCACTGCGATGGGACTTTTCGGCTGGCTGGGATGGACATTGACCGGACCCACCACGGCGGCACCAACCGTCATTATGACCATGGCGGTGGCAGATAGTGTGCACATATTGGTGACCTTCCTGTTTAATATGCGCCAAGGTATGGCGAAAGCTCAAGCCATGCAAGAAAGCATTCGTATCAATTTTCAGCCGGTTTTTATTACCAGTCTTACCACTGTCGTCGGCTTTATGACCATGAATTTTAGTGAAGTGCCGCCCTTTCGGGATCTGGGAAATACGGTTGCCATGGGTGTCATTGCTGCTTTTTTCTTGTCGGTATTTTTTCTGCCGGCGCTGATGATGGTCTTGCCGGTCAGAGAAAGTAAGCAGGCTCAGGGGAAGCAGAGGGCCATAGATGGTATTGCACGCTTTGTGATCGCCAAACGCAAACAAATATTGGTCGCTACCACGCTGATCACTATTTCTATTTTCGCAGCCATTCCTTTGAATATCGTGAATGATGATTTTGTCGGCTATTTCAAACAGGGCGTAGAGTTCAGGCAGGACACCGATTTCACGGCAAATAATCTGTCCGGCATTTACACCATTGAATACTCATTGCTTAGCGGCGAGTCCGGGGGCATCAGTCAACCTGAATTTTTGCGACAGGTTGCTATGTTTACCGATTGGTTAAAGACGCATGATGACGTTGTGCATGTCGAAACGATTACCGAAATCTTTAAGCGCTTGAATAAAAATATGCATGCGGATCAAGAAGAGTATTTCAAACTGCCTGATAACAATGAATTGGCGGCACAGTATCTGTTGCTGTATGAAATGTCATTACCCTATGGTCTTGATTTAAATAACCAGCTGAATGTGGATAAATCATCGGTAAAAATAACCATCGTGCTGAAAAATATTCAAAGTGTA
>JBFHPN010000278.1:0-4151 GCA_041592735.1 Oleiphilaceae bacterium
AAGCGACCTTCTGCTGTCACGCGCACACGATTGCAGTCAGCACAGAAGTTATGACTGTGAGGCGAAATAAAACCAATCCTGGAATTTGACCCGACAACCTGATAACTCTCTGAGGGACCAGCAGTTTTAGCCTGAATATCAAGAGGTTTTAAGGCAAGATGTGAAGAGATCAGACGAAATAATTCATCGTTAGAACAAAATGTTTCTACACGACTGTGCTCGGAAATAGCCCCCAGCGGCATCTCTTCAATAAAACTGATATCAATATTTTTTGACAGGGCATATTCAACCAAAGGCATTACCTGGCTGTCATTGCGACCTTTCAGGATAACCGCATTCAGTTTGATGCGCTCAAAGCCCTCTGCTATCGCTGCGTCTATACCATTTAATACCGCAGACAGATCACCCGTTCTGGTTAGCTCCTTGAATTGAACAGCATCCAAGGTATCCAGGCTGATATTTAATCGCTTAACACCAGCCATTCTGAGCCCTGGCGCATATTTTACCAATTGCGAACCATTGGTCGTCATCACTAGCTCATTAAGCCCTTCTAACTTACCCAAATGTTCGCAAAGGGATAACATATTGGAACGAACCAGCGGTTCACCTCCGGTTAGGCGGATTTTGGAAACACCTAATTCGACAAACACTTCAGAGAGTAATTGTATCTCTTCCAGCGTTAAGACCTCAGAACGCGGCACAAAGGTCATTTCTTCGTCCATGCAATAAACACAGCGGAAATCACACCGATCGGTCACAGAAATGCGCACATAGCTAACCTGTCGACCGAAGCGATCTATCAAAGGAGCTACTGGGTACATCTGCATAATTCGCTCTCTCTCATCAAATATCCGAAGAACGGCGATAATGACCTGACCGTCCGCCTGTTTTTTCCATCAGCCGAATACCACTGATTTCCATATCCTTATCCACTGCCTTACACATATCGTATAAGGTTAAACATGCTACGCTTACCGCTGTCAGCGCCTCCATTTCAACACCCGTTTTTGCATCCAGCTTACAGGTACTGGTAAACAAAACACTGGTTTCAGCCGGATTAGCCTGATTGCGTATCGGCTCTATATCCAATGAAACAGATGTCAGGTTTAAGCTATGACATAGAGGAATCAGCTCTGCACAGCGCTTTGCGGCCATAATCCCGGCAATCCGGCAGGTTGCAAAAACATCACCTTTTTTATGCTTGCCCTCAATGATCATGTCAAGGGTTTCAGCTTGCATATAAACGCGACCTTCAGCGCGTGCCTGGCGCTGTGAAACGACCTTTTCACCCACATCAACCATGTGAGCCTCACCATTCTGATTCAGATGTGTCAATTCAGACATTATCGTTTCACCTATTAAAAATTAAGCATCTGTCGAATTGTAACGCTCCGCGACAGACATTGCCAAACACGCTTACTGCCAAAAACCAATACCTGCCAGACCTTGCGCAGCAGATTCTGCAAGTTGTATTTCATGTGCGTCAGTTAAACCACCCAAACCATAAACAGGCAGTGCAGCTTGACTGAGCAATTGCTTAAAACGTTGCCACCCCATCCCTGGCTGCCCGGGGTGAGAAGCTGTAGGTAACACCGGTGACAAGGTCACAAAATCGGCATTTAACTTTTTTGCATGTACCAATTCTTCTTTATTGTGACAGGATACTGCCAACCAGCATGACGTATCAATTGGGCGTATTTTGTGCCTGGCAGCTTCCTTAAACGAGAGATGCACGCCTGCTCCCGGAATTTGCCGCCAACTTTCGACATGCTGATGCATCAACTTCTTTGTAATCGAAGGCAACACGCCAACCAGCTCATTCAACCAGTCTGTATATTCCACAAGACTCAATTGCGGCTGCCTGAAATAGATTAATTGTGCGCCGTGATCCAACGCTTTCAACAAGCCCACCTGTGCATCTAATACTGATGGATAAGCAGGCGTGATGAAATACCTATTAGGTAAAAGACATGCGGTGATAATAGGCAGGTTCGCTTCCGGAAAGGGGTAGCTGGTGAGATCCTGTAGAGGTACCCAGCGAACAGTTTGGCCTTCTTTACCGTAGGGCACCCCCAGGAATCGAGGCACCTTCCAGACATCCAGCAACACTGTTTTTTCAGGGTATCTGTGCTCAATGGTAATCAAGCGCTTGAGTGTTGGCGCAATTACTTGTGGTGATTCATCTTCACCAGCGACTAATTCAATACCCAACTCTTCAAATAATTCGCGATTAAGCGCTTTAGTGACCGGTTCACCTGCTTCAACCTTGCCACCCGGAAACTCCCACAAGCCCCCTTGGTGCACATGCTCGGGGCGCTTGGCGATAAGAACTTCCTGTACTCCGGTCTGCTCGTTAAGCCGTTCAATAACGGCTACGCAAACATGCACAACGGCTGTATTCCGGCCCGTTGATGATGCAGTTATCTCAGGTTCGGTATTCAGCATTGATGGTGACATACTCATGCGAGAAATCGCAGGTCCAGACTGTTTCAGTGACATTCCCCCGACACAGCTCAAGTGTGATAGTTATTTCTTCCTGTTGCATCACTGCCTGCCCCTGCTCTTCAGTATAAGTCTTGCAACGACCACCATGCTCCACGATACACACCTCACCCAGATAAATCTTGACGCTTTGTAAATCCAGGTTATGAATTCTGGCACGACCAAGGGCTGCCAATATTCGCCCCCAATTAGGATCGCTGGCAAATAACGCTGTTTTAATCAGGGGAGAATGTGCAATGGTATATGCCAGTTCCAATGCTTCCTCAGTGGATTTTGCTTTATCCACCTTTACGGTCACAAATTTTGTGGCGCCTTCACCGTCCCGAACGATGGCCTGAGCAAGCTCGATAAAGACATCACGCAATGCAGCTTTAAACGCCTCGTAATCAGGATGATCTTCTTTTATTTCAGGCGCTTCGGTATTTCCGCTTGCAAATAACATACAGGCATCATTGGTTGAGGTGTCGCCATCAATGGTAATTCTGTTGAACGAGATATCAGCAAGTTCTTTAACTAATTTATTGGCAAGCGTTGATGGTAGCCTGGCATCAGTTCCAATAAAGCAGAGCATGGTTGCCATGTTTGGCTTGATCATGCCGGCGCCCTTGCTCACACCATTAATGGTTAAACGTTTCCCCGCGTAAGAAACCTGACGAGTGGCGCCTTTAGGGCGAGTATCCGTCGTCATTATGCCCTGAGCAAGATCAGCCCAACCGGAAAGACCAAGCCTGGATTTCAACTCAGGGACAGCTTTTTTGATCCTGTCAATCGGGAGCTTTTCACCTATAACGCCGGTTGAAAAAGGCAGCACATTTTCAGCCGAAACCCCCATTTGCTCCGCTATTGCGGAACAGGTTTCGAGCGCATCGATCATACCTTCCTCGCCTGTGCCGGCATTGGCATTACCGGTATTGATCACCAGATATCCAGGACACATTTTAGCGAATGTTTCGCTTTGCACATGTCGCCTGGCAAGTGTCACCGGAGCCGCACAAAAAACATTTTGAGTAAACACGCCCGCACAGGATGCGCCTTTATCCAGCTCGATTAAAACCAGATCTTTGCGATTTGCTTTTTTGATTCCCGCTTCAACCACACTAATCCGAATACCCGGAATAACTGGAAAATCGGGCAATAAACCAGGACCAACAGCCATACCTTCCTCTTAGCTTACGACGCCATGACATTGCTTATATTTCTTACCGGATCCGCAAGGACAAGGTTCATTGCGGCCAATTTTCCTACCTTCACGCTGAATCGGTTCCTGTTTAGCAGAAGCGTTACCGCCTTCTGCATCCTCAGCGGCGGTCTCATTATAATCAGCATGAATTGTCTTAGCGCCACCCAGCTGCCTCTCAATTTCTTCTTTGCGCTGACGTTCAATTTCTGCCAACTCTTCCGGCGTCTGCACACGAACGTGGCTAGTGACTCTAACAACATCGTTCTTAAGGTTATTTAACAGACCTTCAAATAAGGCAAAGGCTTCACGCTTATATTCTTGTTTGGGATTCTTTTGCGCATAACTGCGTAAGTGAATACCCTGTCTAAGATGATCCATGGCTGCCAAATGTTCTTTCCAGAGCGTATCCAGGATATGTAAAAAGACTTGTTTTTCAAATGAGCGCATGGAGGCTGCACCAGCGACGGCC
>JBFHPN010000279.1:0-4149 GCA_041592735.1 Oleiphilaceae bacterium
CCGGGGTTTCCGGCGTCAGCGATTGCAATGGCGAGTGGAATAATGTTTGGAACAGCATACTATAGCCGTCTTTGAAGGGTTCAAGCGCTGCGCCTGCAACTGTAAATCTATTTAGATCAACCACCCCTTCACTGTATAGCGTTCTTGTCACTTTGCTCGCCGCCAGACATTCATGACTGTGACTGGCGATCAGCCTCTCTTGATAATAACTTTCAGGTAAATAGCCTTTATTTGTGTTAAAAACTGCTGAACTGACGTCTGCAAAAATCGGCTGCAGTGCCGCAGACATCAAACACATACACACTACTGTAAAACGGTTGACGCTTTTCTTAAACGCATGCATAAACTTAGACCTCCTTGTCTTTTCTATGCCTGAAGCAACGAATCTCTAGGGGATAAAACGATAGTCTGATGCCGTCCAATAACTGACTTCTTCACCCCGAGACAAACTTACCCCTCTTGCCCTCAACTCATATAGCTTCGAAAAACTTTCCGAACTTCCCAAACCTTTCCCTGCCCCTTGATAAGCCATGTGCTGTGCAATGGCAACACCATGTGTATTAATCTGTGCGGGAAGTGCGCGCACAAAAACTTCACCCTTTAACTCAGGTAAATCGATCGCGAGCAATAAATCACCATGTTGTTGGCGTAAAGAACCCTGCTGAGCAGTCTGAGTGGCGGGCACCAACAACGCTGGCTTGCCAGGCTGTTGCCCTTTTTCGTGCTGAGAGGCTGTGTCTTGCGCGCTTAACAGTGCCTCCAACATGGGCAAAGCGCGATATCTGACTTGCTCGGAACGATGTAAGGCCTGACTGGATGCCTGTCGACTTTGCATGATCTTCAATGAAAACTGGCTCCGTTCCATGGCGATAAATGCCGAAAAACTCAATATCGCCAGCAACAACAACACCGTGACTAATATAAAGCCGCTGGCTGACCGAGGGTTTCTTTTTGAACGCCATGCACATAAACAGGATAAGCGTAACATCCGTTTCCTCCTTGAAAACATGATCCTTAGCGTGTAAGTGATCCCGCCCATGCAATCGACTCAAACGGGGTTTTTAATTTCAACGTCCAGCTGGTAACGCTGATACCGATAGAAACGTCCTTCCGGTGGCACTTTAAAGATCGCTTTATCTGTTAACTCATGACTATTCATTATGAATATCCGCCCTTGCTGATCGATCGAAGTATCCTTCAAACGGCTCCTTGCAAGCAAAAAGATACGCACCGACCTGACACGCTGCCAATCACTTACCGCTGATGCAACGACGTAACGGTCCACCTTGTTATCTCTATTATTATCTTCGCCAAATTCAAATTGGAGCTGTTCAATGCCTTCAACCAGCGGCTCCTGAATATAACGCCCCCCTTTTAGCGTCAGTCGAGTTAATACCGATTCATTACTTAAGCATGCTGCTGTTTTCCGTTGGCAAGGCTTTATAAAATAAAGCTGGTTCACAAATGCCATTGTGCTTAGGCCAGCCTTTTGGGGCATTTTATTGATCACTGTCTGTGCATCTTTACCTTGAAAAATCATCGCCGTATCACCTGCCTGACTGCGCACAAAAAAATGACGACGATAGCGCTTGTTCATCAGCGTTTGATCATCAAAATATGCCCTGCTATCTGCGTAACGAACCACCAGCAAGTCTGAACGCGGCGAGTAATCACTCTGTTTGAGGCAGCGTTCAGGAAAGTTCTTTACTTGTGTGATCGAGGCCTGCCCCTCCCAGCCAAATCTGGGCGTTTCAGCATCAAATAACCATGATGTATCACATGCACCCGGTGCAGATACCGCACCGTTTAACACCGCAACCCGAGAAGCCCTCGCCCCGCCCCAGTGTCCGGACATTCGGATAGCATCGGCGAGCACAGACAAGGCTATCTGTGCATTATCCTCACGATCATTGAGATCAACCAGTAATTGCGCACTACGTTGATTCAAATCAAAGACTTTATAGATACTCAACATCAGCAAACTGCCCAACATCATGGCAATCATGATTTCGATTAAGCTCAAGCCTGACTGATTCCTGAATAAGCGATACCGCCTGCTATGCGTTTTGGCAGATATACGCTGCATTTCTCTGATAGCCATCCTGTGGTGATCCCTCATCCTTTCGCACCAGAAGCCCTGTGCATTTGTTCTATTCGGCTATTGGTAACAGCTTAATTGATATTCGCTAAGCGGATTCAATAACCCGGACTGAGCTGGCTGTTGCCAGGTGACTTTTACCAGATACCCCTCATTCTGCTTTAGCAGTTCACCCCGGCCATTGGGCAAACGCTCGCTGACCTCGTGTTGCCATTGAGCAATAACAAGGCCCGGCCCTTCGACATGAATCCGCGTCACCATTGATTCCGCCAGCGCCATCGCTCTATGCTGGACGATGCTCTCCTGAGCGAGTTTGAATGAAATTTGCTGCAATGAGGCGAGCCCGAGAAAGCCAACCGTAAATATAATCAGGCTAATCAGCACCTCAATAAGTGAAAACCCCGCCATAAAGAAGGTATTTTGTGCGCGCTTCAATGGTCGGGAAGAACTGGAAAGTAAAACCGAATCAGACTTATGTCTTGAGAGAAATGATGAACACATGCATATCAACTCCTTTGATATATGAATTCTGACGCGCCATTGTATTTGCTGGCAGACATCATAAAGAATTGCCATCCTTGCAATTCAACGTTGAGTAATATTATCCAAATAATACGTTGGCGAGAAGCGTACTGGCATCAAGCCAAGTCACAATATAATAGCCTCATGCCCGCAAGCGGCACAAGTTATTAACACTAAAACTATATATTTTCCGCGGGTATTCTCAATGCTTTAGGCATGGAGAAGACAATATTTTCAGTTCTCCCCTGGGCTTCCTGGATATCATTGGCGCCCAGTTCTTTTAACCTTTCTACCACTTGTTGCACCAATACTTCCGGTGCCGATGCACCCGCTGTCACGGAAACAGACTGAGCATTCACAAACCATTCAGGCTTGATCTGGGTATAATCATCGATCAGATAGGCGGGCGTACCCATACGTTGTGCGAGTTCTCGCAAGCGATTGGAATTGGAACTATTCGGGGAACCGACCACCAACATCACATCAGATTCATCCGCCAGACTTTTTACAGCATCCTGGCGGTTTTGTGTGGCATAACAAATATCATCTTTGCGAGGACCTTCTATTTTCGGAAACCTGGCACGCAGGGCTTCAATCACCTTTGCAGCATCATCGACAGACAGGGTCGTCTGAGTGACATACGCGAGCATATCTGAGTCTTTCACACACAGGTTCTGAACATCCTGCTCATCTTCAACGAGGTAGATCTGGCCACCATACTGGGTGTCGTATTGGCCCATCGTACCTTCTACTTCAGGATGACCATGATGCCCGATCAGAACACACTCCCGGCCTTCCCGACTATACTTCATCACTTCAAGATGCACTTTGGTCACAAGGGGGCAGGTCGCATCAAATACATTCAGTAAGCGTTTTTTAGCTTCATCCTGCACCGCTTTGGACACACCATGAGCACTGAAGATAACCAGGGAGTCATCCGGCACTTCATCCAGTTCATCAACAAAAATAGCACCGCGCTGTTTTAAATCATCGACAACAAATCGATTATGCACCACCTCATGTCGCACATAGACAGGTGCTCCAAATACTTCCAGTGCACGATTTACAATTTCAATGGCCCGATCAACCCCGGCACAGAAACCACGCGGATTCGCTAATTTTATTTTCATGATTTACAAAGCTTCCACATGTTGAATATCGACGGAAAACTTAAGTGTCTGGCCTGCCAGAGGATGATTGAAATCAACCTCAACCTGCTCATCACCTATCACTTTAACTACGCCAGGTAACTCTGAATTATTGGCATCAGAAAACGATACCATCAAACCTTCTGCAAGCTCCATATCCGGGGGAAATGCATTGCGCTTTATGGTTTGTCGGTTATTTGGATTAGGTTGTCCAAACGCTTTTTCGGGTGGCACCAGCCACTCGCCTTGCTGACCTGCGCACATCCCGACTAAATAGCTTTGGAAGCCTTCTGGCAATTGGCCATCTCCAAATTCAAAGCTGGCCGGCTTTTTATCGAAAGTCGTATCTATAATCGAACCGTCGTCAAGACATAGCGAAAA
>JBFHPN010000280.1:0-4139 GCA_041592735.1 Oleiphilaceae bacterium
CAAGCGTCTGCTCAGTGAAACCTGTACCGATATCGAGTTTTCCCTGAGCGCGAGTGATGAAATCTTCACTTAAAGAAATGTTGTTTGAATCCCCGCTGGACTGCGGTGCGCTCGTTACTACTGCAGTGGCGTTGGCGGGTTCGTCGTTAGTCAGAACAGGCGTTGACTCGAGAAGGTCAGCGCGTTCATTTAAAGGTAGTTCTGTGCTGCGATATTGAATAATTAAACCGTCTTCCTCAAGCAGAATAGGGCTGCGTTGAGATTTGTCGTTAATGGGGGCGTTTAGATTATTTGCCTCGCTTTGGCCTGCAGCGGTCGGTGGAAGTTGAGAGAAGTCGAAATCTTCACTTAATAAAGCTTCCTGGATCAATGCGATATCATCGGTGTTCCATTCACCGGGATCCTGCACGAGCTGGGGTGTTAGCACAATGTCATCAGCGTTCGTTTCTATAGTAGTCAGCACTAGATCATCATCTGGCTTATCTTGTTGTGGATAGCCTTTAGACTGATCATTGAAGGTCTGGCTATTGATGGTGGCCATAGCGTGCTCCGGTGACTGCTGATGAGGGGGTCAGATGTAGTTCAATATGACCCATAACTATAGAATTTTATCGTTTATTTGTAAGTTACTTTAAATAGTTATTTGTAGAACATATGTAAAAAACCCGGCTATATAAACTATAGCCGGGTTTTTTTACTGTAGGCAAATGCCTGGATTAGTCGATCTGACAGATAAACTATCTGTCAGATCAATCCTGATTACAGTGAGTAATACATTTCAAACTCAAGTGGGTGAGTGGTCATGTTGATACGTTCAACATCGCCACGCTTCAGTTCGATAAATGCATTAATCATGTCTTCTGAGAAAACACCGCCGCGAGTCAAGAACTCGTGATCAGCTTCCAGTGCATCCAATGCTTGTGACAGCGTTGCAGATACAGTAGGAATTAATTTTGCTTCTTCAGGAGGCAGATCATATAAGTCTTTGTCTGCTGGGTCACCAGGGTGAATCTTGTTCTGGATGCCATCCAGACCCGCCATCATCATGGCAGAGAATGCCAGGTATGGGTTAGCAGTCGGATCAGGGAAACGTGCTTCCAGACGACGCGCTTTCGGGCTGCTTACATAAGGAATACGGATCGATGCAGAACGGTTACGTGCTGAGTAAGCCAGCATAACAGGTGCTTCAAAACCTGGAACCAAACGCTTGTACGAGTTGGTAGAAGGGTTGGTGAAGGCGTTCAATGCGCGAGCATGCTTGATGATACCGCCGATGTAGTATAAACACTCATCAGAAAGGCCTGCATAACCATCACCCGCCATGATGTTAACGCCATCTTTGGAAAGTGATTGGTGAACGTGCATACCAGAACCGTTGTCGCCAACGATTGGCTTAGGCATGAACGTCGCTGTTTTGCCGTATGCATGTGCTACGTTATGTACGCAGTATTTCAGAATCTGTACTTCGTCAGCTTTCTTAACCAGTGTGTTTGCGCCAACACCGATTTCACATTGACCCGCCGTTGCCACTTCATGGTGGTGAACTTCAATTTGCAGGCCCATAGCTTCCATAGCGCCACACATGGCTGCGCGTAACTCATGTAATGAGTCAACAGGAGGTACGGGGAAATAACCGCCTTTAACGAAAGGACGGTGACCGGTGTTACCACCTTCAAAGGTCTTACGGCTGCTCCATGCGGCTTCTTCGGAGTTGATTTCGTAGCTTACGCCGCTCATGTCTGCATGCCATTTAACATCGTCAAATACGAAGAATTCTGGCTCAGGACCGAAAAGGGCTTTATCAGCAATACCGGTTGATTTCAGGTACTCTTCTGCACGCATTGCAATTGAGCGTGGATCGCGGTCGTAACCTTGCATAGTAGTAGGTTCTACAATCGTACAACGCAAGATAACAGTGCTTTCTTCGGTAAATGGATCAACGACAGCTGTGCTGTCATCTGGAAGAAGGATCATGTCTGAGTCGTTAATGCCTTTCCAGCCTGAAATTGAAGAGCCGTCAAACATTTTGCCTTCTACAAAGAAGTCTTCATCAACCAGCGCAGCTGGGATGGTCACATGTTGTTCTTTACCGATGGTATCTGTGAAACGAAGGTCGACCCAAATAGCATCATTTTCTTTAATAAGGCCGAGAGTTTTCTCTGACATTCTAAGTTCTCCATTGTGGATAGGTGTTTGAAACAATTAATTGTCTCATTGTTACAGGGCCTGACCTGGCAGAGTCAGGGCAATTTTTTATCAGTATTTACGATTCGGTATGTCTTAAGCGAGGCACTCAATAGCAAAAGATGGAGACTGATTGCTTACAACTCGGCCTGTATTCGACACACTAGCTGGCCCGCAAACGAAAAAAAGCGAGAATAACATGACTTTCACGATTATTCCCTAACTATTTTTAGCGCATATAGAGACAAAAAAAAGCATGATTTTCGTAGATAGGATAAAGCAAATTAGTTGCCAACTTTGTTTTATGATTAAGTTATTGAAATAGAATGCATTATGAAAATGGAGCGAAAGAATAACAGATTTTCGCGCACCAAAATGGTGATGCATAATGTGTTGCGCACCAGAATGGTGCGGTTGTGCGTTTTTTAGGTGCGTTTTATCCAATTGTTTGGGGTGTTGGGTTTGATGGGCGTAAAAGTAGAAAATAATCGTAGTAATTTGCAAAATCCACTTGTAATTAGATTCTAAAGTGAGCGGCTTCCTGTATAATTCGCGTCCAATTTTGAAACCCGCTGTTCTTTTGATCCCTGAAAAATTGGGGAATAGGTAATATTGTGATAGAAAATCTTAGAAATGTCGCCATTATCGCACACGTTGATCATGGCAAAACCACCCTTGTTGATAAACTTCTGAGTCAGTCTGGTACGCTGGATCGGAAAGATCAGGGTTCAGAACGCATCATGGACTCCAATGATCAGGAAAGAGAGCGTGGTATCACCATTCTGGCAAAAAATACGGCCATACGCTGGAACGATTACCGTATTAATATCGTGGATACACCCGGGCACGCCGATTTTGGGGGTGAAGTTGAGCGGGTTTTGTCGATGGTGGATTCCGTGCTTTTATTGGTGGATGCAGTGGATGGCCCGATGCCGCAAACAAGGTTCGTTACGTCCAAGGCCTTTGAAAAGGGCTTAAAGCCTATCGTGGTTGTAAATAAAGTGGACCGTCCTGGGGCCCGACCTGACTGGGTTGTTGATCAGGTGTTTGATTTGTTTGATCGTCTGGGTGCAACGGATGAGCAACTGGATTTTCCCATTATTTTTGCTTCGGCCCTGAATGGTATAGCTGGCCTTGATGTAGAGAATCTGGCCGATGATATGACGCCTTTATTTCAAATGATTGTCGACAAGGTTCCCGTGCCGAATGTTGATCCTGAGGGGCCGTTCCAGATGCAGATTTCTGCCCTGGATTACGACAGCTATGTGGGCGTTATCGGGATTGGCCGTATTGTTCGCGGTAGCTTATCTCCTGGCCAGCAAGTGGTGGTTAAGGATATTAAGGGTAAAGAGCGAAAAGGGCGGGTTCTGAACGTCAAGGGCTATATGGGCCTTGAGCGTATTGATACCAATAAGGCGACCGCCGGTGATATCGTGTGTATCAATGGTATAGATGGCTTAAGTATCTCTGACACCTTGTGTGATCCTGAGCATGTTGAAGCCCTGCCAGCTCTGACGGTCGATGAGCCAACGGTGAGCATGACCTTTATGGTGAATGACTCGCCTTTTGCAGGTAAAGATGGCAAATATGTCACCTCCAGAAACATTAAAGATCGCCTTGATCAGGAGCTGATCCATAACGTGGCCTTGCGGGTTGAAGCCGGTGAGACCGCAGATAAATTCAAAGTTTCCGGTCGTGGTGAGTTACACCTCTCTGTATTAATTGAAACGATGCGCAGAGAAGGCTATGAATTAGCGGTGTCTCGTCCTCAGGTGGTTCAAAAAATGGTAGACGGTGTACTCCAGGAGCCCTATGAGAATGTTGTCATTGATATTGAAGAACAGCATCAAGGTGCAGTAATGGAAGAGCTCGGCTTGCGAAAGGCCGAAATGACCAATATGGAGCCAGATGGCCGTGGTCGGGTTAAGTTGGAATTTAACGTGCCTTCGCGTGGC
>JBFHPN010000281.1:0-4129 GCA_041592735.1 Oleiphilaceae bacterium
AGAAAAAACGGGTGTACCTGAATGGATGCTCGGCTGTTTCAAACGTCGCTGTATTACGTTTTATGATGGCCGAAGTGATGCCAGCACTGAGGTCTTCTGGCTACAAGGGCGTAACATGACTATCGACTTAAGACTACCTCCCCTGACTCACCAGGTAAAACAAAACTGGCGCCAAGCTGATCAACAGGAACGTTATCAACTCAGCAATTATGAAGGCTGGTCGGCAGACAGTCGCTGGCATGCAGAGCAACTGAGCTGGTCTGGCGGGGTCTCGTTCCAGCAGCATTCCCGCTGGCCGGAGCCTGCCATTCTGCAGCGCGTTGGTGATTGCATGATGGAGTTCGCCCCCAGTGGCGTTTATGTCGAAGATTGGCGCCTGCAATCCTGTTCTGCAGGCCCTTTGATCAGTTTGCGTTTAGTCGAAGAGCGTGATGAGGCGGGTAATCTGCGTCATCAAGGTGGCGCCCTGATTATCTGCGGCAATTGGGCAGGACTAGTTCTGGGCAGAGCACAACACCTACCGCTCTGTCCGAATGGGCAGCTCAGAGAACTGATTAAGCAGAATACCGATCAGAATGTCCTTGAAGCCGCTTTCAATTTTGAAACATCCATCGGGCGAGGCAATCTCGATGACGGCTACATCATTGAACACTCCCTTGATATCAATCGAATGGGCGAGCTGCTTTTTTCATTGGATGGCTTCGAATACGATGTGCAAAATAATGAAATCCGTCAGACCATCCATACCGATAAAATAACTCTTCTCAGGCGATTTACGATCGATTCAATCGAAACCTGCCATCCATTCACCAAAAATAGTGAATGCCAAGTATTCGGAAAAACCTGGTTTCATCAAGAATCCGAGACACTATCTCGATATTTGGAATAGAGAAACATGCACTTATTAAGTTCCAATAAGGTGCATAAGCATTAAGTTGGTGCATAAAAACACTGAATTGCTATTAAGCAGATCCCCCTGAACAGCTTTATAACGCGAATCCACCCTTGATAAAGATGCTGGCATAGTTATTGAAAGATCATGGTTGAAGTAGGTAATCGACTACAGAAAAGCTCACTGGAGCTATCAATGGCTGAGCGATCAACCAAGTAACAATTTGAAATAAAATAGTATCACTAGGGTTCCGGCTTTAATTTGACGCGTCATTTGAAGTGCATACTGGTCCGAGAGTGATCGACCTTTTAGCAAAGGTTACACGGCGGGATAAAAGCCCGGGAGACTCATCGCTATGTCGATTGATAGTTCTCGTGTCACTTAAAATGCTAAAGAGGTAGCACCATGAAGCACTTCATCAATCTTTTCCAAAAATGTATCCTGATACTCTCCATCAGCATGATCAGCTGGCTAACACATGCAGCGGGACCTTTAAAGATCGGTTATTCGGACTGGCCAGGCTGGGTCGCCTGGGAAGTTGCCATCGAAAAAGGCTGGTTTAAAGAAGCCGGTCTGGAAGTACAATTCGAATGGTTTGATTATGTTGCATCCATGGATGCCTTTGCCGCAGGAAAGCTGGATGCCGTCGGGGTGACCAATGGCGATGCGCTGGTCATCGGTGCCACAGGCGCTAAGAGCGTGATGTTTATGGTATCTGATTACAGTAATGGCAATGATATGGTCATCGCCAAACCTGGCATTACCTCCATGAAAGACTTAAAGGGCAAGAAAGTCGGCGTTGAAGTCGGTTACGTCAGCCATTTAATGCTCCTGGATGCCCTTGAAAAAGCAGGTCTTACCGAGGCCGATGTTGAACTGGTTAATGTACCAACCAATGAAACACCTCAAGTGCTTGCATCTGGCGATGTCGATGCAATTGTTGCCTGGCAGCCAAGCTCGGGGCAGGCACTTAAATTAGTACCAGGTTCCACGGCAATTGCCACCTCCAAAGATGCCCCTGGCCTGATCTATGATATGTATGTCGCATCACCCAGCGCCTATGCCACGCGTAAAGCCGAGTTCGAAAAGCTGGTGAAAGTCTGGTATCGCGTGGTGAACTTTGTGAATGACCCCAAAACGCTGCCGGAAGCCTTGAGCATTATGTCCGCGCGGGTTGGCTTGTCTCCTGAAGAATATGCACCGCTGCTGGAGGGCACGAAAATTCTAAGCCTTGCAGAAGCCAAGGCGGCTTTCGTCAAGTCGGATAAGCTCAGCTCCATCTATGGCTCATCAAAAATAGCCGATGCGTTTAACCTGAAGTATGAGGTTTATAAAGAGTCGCAATCTCCTGACAACTATATTGATCCGTCTATTACGCTGGGTCTCTAAACAGCGTTTCTACAGGAGTGAAGCAATGACGACAGCAAGACTACCAAAGAAATCAGCGCCGTGGTTTGGGGTAAGGAATACACTTGCGCCGATACAAACACGCTGGCTGACCTTGCTGTCGTTCCTGATCCCCTTACTTATATGGTCAATTGTCAGTTATGTGCCATTCGTCTGGCACCCAAAAGTTGAAATCACAGAAACCGGCAGTGTTTCCTGGTTCCAGGAAGGAATGCTGGTTGATCGTGCCGTATTCGCAACTGAAGTTGATAAAGCACACCAGGAAAACAGAAGCCCCCCTGCCGGAGATCGGGCCAACCCGATATATCTGCCTGCGCCTCATGAAGTTGCAGTTGCTTTCTATACCGCGTTTACCACAGAACCCCAACGACGCAGCGAGCAGTGGTTGCATGAAAGTTTATGGCACAGTATTACCGTTATTTTCTGGGGGTTCTTTTTATCCTCACTGATTGGTGTGCCCTTAGGTATTCTCTGCGGAACGTTCACCGCAGTATCCAAAGCGCAAGAACCTTTTATTGAATTTTTCCGCTATTTACCCGCACCCGCTTTTGGCGCGCTGGCGGTTGCCATTCTGGGAATACATGATGGCCCTAAAATCGCTATTATCTTTATCGGCACCTTCTTTCAACAAGTACTGATTGTTGCCAATACCACACGTAAACTGGATCTGGCCTTGCTGGAAGCAGCCCTGACCCTTGGCGCCAATAAAATACAGATTCTGTTTAAAGTCGTGATTCCAGGCATCTTGCCGGATCTCTACCGCGACCAGCGGATTCTTCTGGGCTGGGCCTGGACCTACCTTATTGTAGCGGAGCTAATCGGCACCAGCTCTGGAATCACCTGGTTCATTACTCAGCAAGCGCGTTACAAAAATTTCGATAATGTCTTTGCAGCGATCATCATGATCGGCATTATCGGCCTACTCACCGACCTGCTTCTCGCCAAACTGGGAAAACGTATTTTTCCTTGGGAAAGCTCACAAAATAAGGCTTAAGCAATGCGGCATATTGAACTACCCAGCTATCTGGATCAGGACGAAACGGTTAAAGCCCGCTTCGCCAAATTAAAAGCACGTGATGTGATTCTGGAAGTCAAAGATCTTGATAAGGTCTTTGACACCGCCCAGGGGCAAGTCAGCGCCCTAAAAAAAATTAACTTCAAAACCCATCGACGTGAATTTGTATGTGTTATCGGCCCATCCGGTTGTGGCAAATCCACGCTGATACGAATACTGGCAGGGCTGGAACAACCCAGCTCCGGACAAGTATTACTTGATGGACAACCTAAATCGACGCCCGGCCCTGATCGGGGCATGGTTTTCCAGGGTTACACGCTTTTCCCCTGGTTAAGTATTAAAAAGAACGTGATGTTTGGTTTGCAAATGTCGGGGAAGGCAAAAATACATGCCGAAAGTGAAGCGATGCAGTGGATCGAGCTGGTGGGTTTAAGTAAGTTTGCCGATGCTTACCCTCATCAATTATCGGGCGGTATGAAACAGCGCGTGGCTATTGCAAGAGCATTAGCTAATCAACCACGCATTTTACTGATGGATGAACCATTCGGCGCACTGGATGCACAGACGCGATTCAAGATGCAAACCAACCTGATTGATATCTGGCGCAATATTGATATTACCATTCTGTTTATTACTCACGATCTGGACGAAGCCATTTATCTTGCCGATCGTATTCTGGTGCTGAAAGCTAATCCGGGAGAAGTACAGGAGCTGATCGAAGTACCCGTGCCTAGGCCAAGAAATCCTGAACAATTTTTATCTCCTGAGTTTCTGGCCACCAAAAAACGCCTCGAAGCGCTTATTCATCCACCTTC
>JBFHPN010000282.1:0-4127 GCA_041592735.1 Oleiphilaceae bacterium
CGAGCCACTGCCAGAAAGGCTGCCTGATCGGCAGTATTGCCGCAGAAATCGGCAATCGCTTCGAACTCTGTCAGCAGGCCATGCAACACAGTGTGCAAGACTGGCTTTCGCGCTTACACGATTTGATTCAGCGCGGCCAAACAGACGGCGCCATTCGTGCAGACATTGCCGCTTCAGATCTGGCTGAATTAGTCTGGGCGGCCTGGGAAGGCAGCCTGATCAAGATGAAAATGGATGGCGATATCCACACGCCTCGCAAAGTCATTCACTTAACCTTGGAACGCCTGATAAGCGCGAACTGAATACAGTGCATTTTTTTACGCAGGGTCAGAAGATACCTGCTTTTTTATTAACCGAAATATAGACGACCGGTCTAATAAAATAATTTAATTAATCAACAATCTGATGAACAAATGATCTAATAAACCAGGAGTAACACATGAATTCACCTCAGCTAAGCTTAGACAGCCCGCTCACCCTCCCGACAGGCAGCCTGATTAAAAACAGGCTGTTTAAATCCGCGATGAGCGAGCAACTTGGCGACAAACAGCATAATCCGACCCGGGGCCTGGCTAATTTATATGCGCGCTGGGCGCAAGGTGGCCTGGGTTTATCGATATCCGGAAACATCATGATTGACCGCACAGCCCTGGGCGAACCCAAGAATGTGGTACTGGATGAACAAAGCGACCTTGAAGCCTTTCGTCGCTGGACAGCCGCAGGCACAGAAAACGGCACGCAGTTCTGGGCCCAGCTGAACCACCCGGGCAAACAGATTCCTAATTTCATCTCAAAAGAACCGGTCGCCCCTTCTGCTATTGCGCTGAAGCGTGGCTTAGAAAAAGGCTTCAACAAACCCCGTGCACTGGAAGAAAATGAAATACTAGCGATTATCCAGAAGTTTGCGACAGCGGCGCGCCTCGCCAAAGCATCTGGTTTCACCGGCGTTCAAATCCACGGCGCTCACGGCTATTTAGTCAGCCAGTTTTTATCGCCAAGCCATAACCAGCGTGAAGATCAATGGGGCGGCTCGCTTGAAAATCGCATGCGCTTTGTGCGTGAAGTCTATAAAGCCATTCGTGCCGAAGTCGGCCCGAATTTTCCCGTAGGTATCAAGCTAAACTCGGCCGACTTTATGAAAGGTGGATTTTCTGAAGAAGATTCCATGCAAGTGATTAAGCAATTATCCGAAGATGGTATCGATTTAATCGAAGTGTCGGGCGGTACCTATGAAAGCCCCGCCATGGTGGGGCATCGTGACAAGAACGATCAACCCAAAGAAAGCACCCGTAAACGCGAAGCCTATTTTCTCGAATATGCAGAATCCGTGCGCCAGCACACCAACAAACCACTGGTAGTGACAGGCGGATTCAGAACAGCAAAAGGCATGACCGAAGCCCTTAATAGCGGCGCCTGTGACATGATTGGGCTAGGCCGCCCCCTGGCAGTCGACCCTGATTTACCAAACAGCGTGATGCAGAATCCGGACTATGCAATCCATCTCAGACCCCTGACAACAGGTGTCAAAGCCGTAGATAAAATGGCCATGCTGGACATTACCTGGTATGAATTTCAGCTAGCCAGAATGGCCGACAAAAAAAGACCTGATCCGAAGATGAGTGAGTGGCTGGCTTTTGGAAAAACTCTGGCAGGCGCCGGCTTATATGCTTTCAGAAAGCGCCGGGCTTGATGTAAATTTTCGCTGATGACGACTATGCTATCGGTAAAACAATTTACGTATTAAGGCAGAATAAACCTCTGCCTTAAACCTCACTCGCTAGGGTAAATTGTATTTACTGCCGGTATACAGGAGCAAACAATGTTTCAGCAGGTCTTAAACTTCTGGTTCAAGGAAATTGATCGAAAACAATGGTGGAAAGTTGATGCAGACTTCGATGAACATCTAAAAAAAACCTTCAATCCACTTTTACAGCAAGCTGTCGCCGGGGAACTTTTCAGCTGGCGAGCCAGCGCTCAGGGGCGGCTCGCCGAAATAATCGTGCTGGATCAGTTTTCACGAAATATCTTTCGTGGCACGCCACAATCCTTTGCACAAGACCCCCAGGCACTGGTGTTGGCACAAGAAGCCATCACCAATAATGCTCTAAACGCCTTAAACGAAACTGAACGTAGTTTTCTGCTTATGCCGCTGATGCATAGTGAGTCCAGAATCATTCATAGTCAGGCCGAAGCCTTGTTCAAAGAATTTACGCCCGATAACAACTATCAATTTGAGCTGCGACATAAAGCAATCATTGACCGATTTTCCCGCTATCCACATCGCAATAGCATTTTAGGTCGAACCTCGACTGAAGAGGAAATTGCCTTTCTTAAAGAACCGGGGTCGAGTTTTTAAGACCGCAGAAAAAACCAGACCAATTAAAGCGGCTCAAACGACTCGACCAATGATAGATGCATCGACATACCCCAACTTCTTCAGCGCGTCCAAACAATTCTGGGCATTTTCCATCGACACCCCAAATAACAAACCGCCGGCAGTTTGCGGGTCAAACAACAAGGCTTGTAAAAGCGCCTCTTCAGGGCAGGGCTCGCATTTAACATAGGCACTGAATTTGGATTGAATTTGTTTATTCTGTGGATAAAGACTACTAAAAATACCTTCCTGCATCACCGCCAGAGTGCCGTCCAGAACAGGCAGACTCGCTAAATCGAGGCGCACATGACAGTGCGAGCCCTCGAGCATTTCCAGTAGATGCCCTGCCAACCCAAACCCGGTTACATCCGTACACGCCGTCACAGCGTATTGGCATAACATTTCACTGGCCTGCTGATTGGAAACCAGCATGGAGGCAATCGCGGCCTTTATCCATGAGCCTTTGGCCCGGGCACGCATATCCGCCGCAAAGAGCGCTCCGGTTCCAAGAGCTTTGGTCAGTATCAAGACATCACCGGGTTTCAAGCCTCGTTTGGTCAGAAGCTTGTCTCGATCGATCAAACCATTCACGGCAAACCCCAGGCTCAATTCCTGCCCTTCGGCAGTATGCCCGCCAATCATCGGTGCACCAGAAGCGTTCAAGACGCTCGCTGCCCCCAACATCAAATGCTTTAATTGCTGTTCAACCATCTGCTCACGAGCATAGGGCAAGGTCACCATGGCCTGAGTACTATGCGGTGTGGCACCCATGGCATACAGATCACCCAAGGCATGATTCGCGGCGATCTGCCCAAACACGAAATCATCTTCAATAAAGCGACGAAAGGCATCAACCGATTGAACCAGAAGTTTGTCTGCGGGAACTGAAAAAACCACGGCATCATCATGATGCTGCGTTACCAGCGCCAACTTATCCTGGGGGATATGCGGCATATCTGCGAGCACACGCTCAAGAATTGGCTGCCCTACTTTTGCGCCACAGCCTCCGCAGCGCATCGCATCCTTCGCTTCAGGCGATGCCCTTACCGGCGACGTGATCTGGGGCATTGACAAGGTATTCAGACGATTCATAAACTTCCGGTCGATGGCATCTTTCCAGCACCAGACCCATTTACCCGACAACGCCCAGGCACCGCGTGATGCCACCGCATATTTATCGCCGGTACTGACCAGGCTTAAAAACTTTTTCTGAGGAACAAAGGGTTTGAGCTTTTCGCCTGACAGGGCGCGTAGCAGATTTTCCGCCAGGGGTTTACCTTGTCTGACCGCAAATACCCCGGCTTTAGGTCGCGCATGGTCTAGCACGTCCGCAATATCTCCCGCCGCAAAAACACTCGGGTGAGAGATGCTTTGCAGGCATGCATTCACCTGTATGAAGCCTTTGTCACTGCAGGCTAAACCGGTCTGTTTGGGCCAGAAAGGTGCCGAGGCGGATGTCGCCCAGATAATTTCGTCACATTCGAGGGTTTTCAGTGTGGCCGGATCAGATTCATCAAAGAGATTTCCTGCTGCGACCCGAGTCACGCGGAAGTTTCGATGAACCCGAACATTGCGCTTATCCAGCACAGCTTGGTAACGCTTTCTGACCTTGTCATTGTGGCCGGGCAAGATATCTGGCGTGGCGGATACCAGATGATAACGCAGTGTCAGCTCTGGTTTTAACTGAGATAAACGATGCTGTACGGCTAATGCAACTTCAACACCGCTTGCGCCCGCCCCCACCAAGGCGATC
>JBFHPN010000283.1:0-4121 GCA_041592735.1 Oleiphilaceae bacterium
CCAGGCACTATAGAGCGAAGGCCGGATCAGGTCATTCATGGCCGCATCGATAATGGCAAAGTTTTTATGCTCATTGCACTTAAGGAACTCCACTCGCGTCAGCAAAACGCCTGCGTTGGCAGCAATGGAGCGACCTGGTTCCAGAATGAGTTTAATGTCCCTGCCCTCGATGCGCTTAAGCACGGCAGCAATATATTCAGCAGGTTCCGGTGGTGTTTCATCCCGATAGCAAACACCCAAACCACCTCCCAGATCGAGATGCTGCAGAATAATACCTTGTTCAGCCAGTCGGTCTACCAACATTAACACTCTATCCAATGCATCCAGGAACGGTGCCGTATCGGTAAGCTGTGAACCTATATGGCAATCAACCCCGATGATATTAACGCCAGCAAGCGCCTTCGCCTGCAGATAAATTGCTTCTGCCTGATCTATCGCGACGCCGAATTTATTGTCTTTAAGACCGGTTGATATATATGGATGCGTGCCCGCGTCCACATCCGGATTAACTCTAAGAGAAATGTTTGCCACTTTCCCCATGGCCAAAGCCACGTTATTGAGGCGTATCAGCTCAGCCTCTGATTCAATATTAAAGCAATGCACACCTGCTTCCAGGGCTCGTTGCATTTCATGAACTTGCTTGCCGACCCCGGAGAAAACCACCTTATCTGCCTGACCACCCGCTCTTAAAACACGTTCCAGCTCACCGACCGATACAATATCAAATCCAGATCCGAGTTTTGCCAGAACACTTAAAACCGCCAGATTGGAGTTGGCCTTTACTGCATAGCAAATCAAATTCTGCTGCGCACCGAAAGCGTCTTTATAAGCATGGTAGTGTGCCTCAAGCGCCGCACGTGAATACACATAGCAGGGGGTGCCATAGGTTCTGGCAATATCATTCAAGGCAACTTTTTCAGCGTATAGCTGGTCGTTCTGGTAATCAAAATAGCTCATTTTTTACATCACTGGGAAGAAATTAAAGTCAGAGAACCTATCGGAATCAGGGCTGGTCCGCACCAGCCTCGTCAGACATTTGCTCAGTCCTTGGACGGCTTTTTGCTCGCTGTGCGGAGGCATCTTCCTCTGCGCTCTTCGATGTCAAGACATCAGGCGCGGCAGGAATTTCAGGCAAATACAGGTTTCCTTTCTGCCCACAACCAGTCAGCATTAAACTAAGCACTAGCAGCGATGCTAACGACCAATCACGAAAATACCCAAACACGTGGCACCATCCAATATTCAAAACGGGAAATTATACCGGCTTGTCAGCTTAATGACTACGTTTGGCTGAGCTAAAAGCAATTTAGACCGCGCCTGACTAATAGACTCAACGGAAACTTTGTTTTTTCAAGGCTCTTATAAGCATTTGCTGAGCGCGGGCATAGACTTTGAATATATCCAGTGTGGCAACCCCTGACTCCTGACCAAATAAAAGATTAGTATTCGCTTCAGATAAAGTGACATCCACTACCTGGAAAGGCAAACGCTCATCAAAACCAGGTTGATGACAGACAAAATGAACCAGTGCATCGTATTGCTGCTCTGCATAGTCGCGAAATGAAAATTCTTTAAACCCAATATGCGGACCCGATACGCTAACATCCGTCTCAAACTGCTCGCCCTCTTTGTAAGCGATGACATGTAATTCATAAGACGCTATATCCTGTATCTGCTTCAGCGGCTTCAATGCCAGGGAATCCGGTGTTCGACCCGCCGCCTCTACCTGACCAACACGATAAATTTCTGTCCCCCGGATACTTAAGGCATCACCTATCGATTCAGCCATCTGACGGCTTGTCATCAAACTTTGCAGACACCTTGCCAGGCTGCTCTGCAAAACAGCTTCCGACATGTCGGGCACTTCAATATCCAGCATACTGCCATATTCATCCAGAACCAGAATATGATACATATAGCCACGCGGGTTATAAAAAACCTGAATATGATTCGCCATATTCAATGCAAGCAGACCAGCGAGCCTGAAACCGGGCAGCTGGGCCATACTATCCAGCATAATGGGGCTAAACGCGGCAGGACGCTGAGCCAGGCGATATTTTAATGCATCCTCACTATCACATATAAAATAACGGAACTGCTGCTCGGCATACTGAAAAACAACATAGCCATGCTCGATCTCAATCACATAGCGGGCTTCACGCACAGACGAATCTTTAAAAAAGGCCTGACGAGCTTCACTAAACAAGTTTTCAACGCGAGAAGCAATGGCTTGTGCACGTTGCGGGCAAAAACAAAAAACATGTAACTGACATTCTCTGGCATGACTCTGATCGAGACAAATATGCAAATAGGCCTGCAGGCTTTGCATTAAGGTATCGCCCATTTCATAGCGATGTGCCATCACCTCATTCCAGGTATTCACTGCGATCTGATCAATGGTTTTCACCAGATTATGGCGCTCGGAACTGTAATCAAGCGAATCGGTCCGGTCACTGATTCGGTGCATCCCCCTTTCATTCATTTTTTTTAAGGGATCGACACCAACATTTATGAACAGCACCAAACTTGAGACCGTTAACTTTTTTCTATAGGTATCCTGGCTGACAGCTGGAAGAGGCACAGGAATGGTTTGATTCAAGGCTCTAAGCATATTCTGAAGCTCTAGCAGGCTGATATCCGTATCACCGGGAACCAGACTTAAACGGGTAGCTGGCGTCAATATCTGATTAAAGTACAGCCATGCTATTAACTCTATAAGCTGTGAGGACTTTCGGATAGTTGACTCGAACGAAGCATCGGAACTCGTACCAATATCCCTGTAAAGCAACCATTCAGCGTTGCCGCCCCAATACGCTTGGCTGCTGGAATGATGAATGGCCAGATTTTCTTCCCATAAAGACTGGGTAATGCCCGGGTTGATAAACTCCACTTTGCCGGCTTTTTTCTGAAAAACAGAATACAGTTTTCGCCCTAGCAAATTCATATCGTTATCGGTAATGGCAGATTCAAGCCCCTGCCCCCTGGCATACTGCGCCAAAAATCGATAACAATAACTCAATTCGGCCACCACGGCCTGCCGCTCTTGTAATACTTGTTCGACCTTCCAATTAAAACGGTTATCGAGAACACGCAATTTAAATTCTGGCCACTGCCATTCGGATACTATTTTTTCCATTGCCTGCCGCTGCCAGGAAGCAACCCTTCCCACAGGCGGGCGTGTAAGACGCTTTGCTACTTTTAAATAAAAACTTTTGCGCACCAGATCCAGGCGCTTTAATTCATTTTTTGCGACTAAGTACTGCTCAAGACGACGATAAACTAATAAATAGGGGTCCAGATCCTCTACCTGCAACTCGTCATCATAAACGGCCTGCTTAAAGGTCTGACTCAAACTTTGTTTTGCGGGCATTTCCTGGGCATACACCTCCGCCAGCAAAATCTTCAACACCGATTTGTAGGGTGAATCAATCCCTTTATACAGTTGCCATAATGCCGCCCCAACCAATTCATTTTTGGGGATCAGTGCTGCCGAACCAAAATCAATCACCTCAGTGTCTTTGATAAAGCGTCTGCTCAATAATAAGTGCGTAAGCTTCTCATAATCTAATTCCAGATCAGGGGGAATCAGCCACCACAAAGGATAGCGGCCTGCGAGCAAAATAGCGGTGCGGTAAAACTCATCCAGCAACAAATAATGTTGTGCCGAACCGCTACTTTCTTTGTCCACATGTGAGGAAAGTCCTCCTGAACGAAATTGTTCAGCATCCATCAAGAAGGTATGCAATTCCAGGCCGCCCTTATTAGCCCATTCATCTATACGCGCAGCTTTATCTGCAAGCATCTGTCTTGCATTTTTATCCAGTTCAGGCGCATGACAGAGCCAAAGATCCACATCACTTTGTTCAGAGTGTGCCAGTGTGCCGGTGCTGCCCATCATATAAAGCGCATGAATTTGCGCTTTATGTCGCTTATCTGCCTGGAACCTAAATGCCTGGCTAAACGACTTAGCCAGGGTTAAACAGAGCTTATCAGGCACATAACCTGACACACCGTAAGGTACTTCTCTGGAAATATACCCAGGCATCAAGGGGTGATTTAACTGATAGAGCAAGGGGATAACCCGCAACATATCTTGCTGCTTATGTGATAAGCCCTCGTAG
>JBFHPN010000284.1:0-4113 GCA_041592735.1 Oleiphilaceae bacterium
AAACTATCCAAGGTATGGTTAACCATCCCTTCGGTAGAGTTTTCTACTGGAACGACACCATATTTCGCCTGACCGGATTCTACCTCTCGAAACACTTCATCGATGGCACCTAATGGCTGCACCTGAACAAAATGACCGAAATGCTTAAGTGCAGCCGCATGCGTATAGGTGCCTTCTGGCCCCAGAAAAGCGACCTTCATCGGTTTTTCCAGCGCCAGGCAGCAAGACATTATTTCACGAAACAAGCGAGCCATATCTTCAGCAGCAAGTGGCCCGGTATTGCGCTCCATGACCAGCCGGAGCACCTGTGCTTCTCGTTCCGGCCGATAATATTGAACATCCTTACCTGCAGCCGCTTTTTGTTTTACCTCTGCCACCCTTTGGGCACATTCAGCCCTCTTGTTAATCAAGGTCTGAATCTGACGATCTATCTCATCTATCTGATCTCGAAGACGCGCTAACTCAGTAGTTTCATCCATCATGCTACCACCTGTACCCTGCCTTATTCTTCAACATCATCAGCGGGATGATCTGCATCTTGCTGATGATCAACTAGCACGCCAGACTCTTCTGAAGAGGCATCCTTCTCTTCATCTTCATCTGATTCAGAAACAGCGGGTTCATCCACTCGCTCAACACCAACAAGGTGTTCATTATCCTGAGAGAGTTTAATCAGTCGCACACCTTGCGTATTACGACCCAGAATAGAAATCTCCTCAGTGCGGGTTCTTACCAATGTGCCTTTGTCAGTGATAAGCATCAGCTCATCACCTTCTTTCACCTGGACGGCTGAAACTAACAGACCATTACGCTCAGAACACTGCATTGCGATCACACCCTGACCGCCTCGCCCAATCACCGAAAACTCTTCAAGCCGGGTGCGCTTTCCGTAGCCGTTTTCACTAGCCACCAAGAGCAAACCATCAGGTTCAGGAATAATCAAGGAAACAACGCGGTGCTCTGCAGAGATTCTGATACCTCTGACACCACGTGCAGTTCGTCCCATGGCACGCACATTGGATTCATGGAAACGTATCATTTTCCCTGAATTGCTCATTAACATAATATCTTTGGTGCCGTCGGTGATCGCCGCGCCAATAAGCGTATCACCTTCATCAAGGTCAAGTGCAATCAAGCCGCTGCTTCTGGGGCGTGCAAAATTCTCCAACGGAGTTTTCTTCACCGTTCCGCTTGCTGTCGCCATAAAGATAAAGTGATCTTCAAGATAATCTTTCACCGGCAAGAAAGTGGTGACGCGCTCACCCTCATCAAGCGGAAGAATATTTACCATAGGACGCCCTCTGGACCCTCGGCTGGCTTGCGGTATTTCAAATACGCGTAACCAGTAGACTTTACCCTTGTTGGAGAAGCACAAAATGGTGTCATGAGAGTTGGCAACCAGAAGTTTTTCAATAAAATCTTCATCTTTCATTGAGGTGGCAGATTTTCCACGGCCACCTCTGCGTTGCGCCTGGTAGTCTTCGACTGGCTGCGTTTTGGCATAACCAGAGTGGGAAATAGTCACCACCAGATCTTCTTCCGTGATCAAATCGGCTACCGTTAAATCACGCTTAGACGAAATTATTTCTGAACGGCGCTCATCCCCGTATTCAGTCAACACTTCTTCGAGCTCTTCCCGGATGACCTGCATCAAACGAACAGGGTCACTTAGAATGCCCAGAAATTCTGCAATTTTTTCGAGTATTTCTTTGTACTCGGCAATTAGCTTTTCTGTTTCCAGGCCCGTCAGACGATGCAAACGCATATTCAGAATTTCTTGTGCCTGAACAGGAGACAAGAAATATTTACCATCCCTTAAACCATATTGAGGTTCGAGATCATCCGGGCGACAGGCATCCTCACCCGCACGCTCAAGCATTGCGGTGACATCTCCCGGATTCCAGGCTTCAGCGAGTAATCGTTCTTTTGCTTCGGCCGAAGTAGGAGACTTCTTAATCAATTCGATCACTGGATCTATATTTGCCAGAGCGACCGTTAAGCCCTCCAGGATATGTCCGCGCTCGCGTGCTTTTCGCAGCAAATAGACTGTTCGACGGGTAACCACTTCGCGCCGATGTTTCACAAAGATTTCAAGTGACTGCTTGAGGTTAATTGTTTTTGGCTCGCCATCTACCAAGGCAACCATATTAATGCCGAAAACATTTTCCAATTGCGTTTGCGCATACAGATTATTCATGACTACGTCCGGCATTTCTCCCCGACGCAGTTCAATCACTATGCGCATGCCTTCCTTGTTTGATTCATCACGAAGCTCTGTAATACCTTCTACTTTCTTATCTTTAACAAGTTCGGCGATTTTTTCGATCAACCGTGCCTTGTTGACCTGATACGGAATTTCAGTCACGACAATTCGTTCTTTGCCATTGGTATCCTGTTCAATTTCGTAGCGGGCGCGAAGATAGATTTTACCTCTGCCCGTCTGATATGCCTGAACAATCCCGGCTCGACCGTTGATAAATGCAGCTGTCGGGAAATCCGGACCCGGAATAATCTGCATCAACTCATCACAGGTAATGCTCTCATTTTCCATGAGCGCCAGGCAGCCGCGAATGACTTCGCCAAGATTATGAGGGGGTATATTTGTGGCCATGCCCACCGCAATACCCGATGAACCATTCACAAGAAGATTAGGCACTCTTGTAGGCATCACTTCAGGTATTTGCTCTGTGCCATCATAGTTTGGCACAAAGTTGACGGTTTCTTTATCCAGATCGGCTAACAACGAATGCGCCAGCTTCTGCATGCGGATCTCGGTATATCGCATCGCAGCAGGATTATCGCCATCTATCGAACCAAAGTTACCCTGGCCGTCCACCAGCATATATCGGAGAGAAAAAGGCTGAGCCATACGCACTATCGTATCGTAAACAGCAGAATC
This sequence comes from Oleiphilaceae bacterium, assembly GCA_041592735.1. GTDB lineage: Bacteria > Pseudomonadota > Gammaproteobacteria > Pseudomonadales > Oleiphilaceae > PZPK01. The sequence continues at coordinate 2,900 of JBFHPN010000284.1, forward strand.
ACCATGAGGATGATATTTACCAATGACATCACCCACCACACGTGCTGACTTTTTATACGCCTTGTTCCAGTCGTTGCCAAGCTCACTCATAGCAAACAGAACACGACGATGCACCGGTTTCAGGCCATCCCTTGCATCAGGCAAGGCTCGTCCGACAATCACGCTCATCGCGTAATCAAGGTAGGATTGTTTTAATTCATCTTCGATATTAACGGGAAGGATTTCTTGCGCTTGATAACCCATATGGACAGCGTTCCTATTTATTCTGATTATTAAAATAAAGCTCGCAATTCTAGCATATTTTGATTCGCAATAGGGATCAAAATTGTGCTTTTATCGCGCAAAAACTGGTGTCTAAAAAAAGAACAGCTAAGCTTATTTTTGAGGTTAATTTTTTATTTTGCTTTTGCATTTTTTATTTTTTTGCGCGCATCACTCGATACTAATTAATGTCACGATCATCTAATGCCTATTTTATTCACTATTTAACGGACTGAACACCTTTCAAGCTATGAAAAAAATTTTACTGGTTGAAGATAGCCCCGTTGTTGTAAAGATAATCAAACACACTATTAAATCTGCCTCTGAACTGGAATTTGATATCGCCACATCATTTCAAGAAGCCAGACAGCTAGTTGAATCAAACGGGCGTGATACATATTTTGTTGCCGTTGTTGACTTAAACCTACCAGATGCCGAGAAAGGCGAAGTTGTCGACTACACGATCAGCCTGAAAATACCAACCATCGTGCTGACAGGCAGCTATGACGAAGAAAAGCGAGATGCCATGTTAAGCAAAAAGATCGTGGATTATGTCGTTAAAGAAAGCCGCTTTTCATATGAATATGTATTAAAACTAATATTGAGACTTAAAAAGAATCAGTCAATCAAAATACTGGTCGCAGATGATTCAAAGATGTCTCGTAATTACATTAAAGACTTGCTAACGACCCACCGCTACCAGGTTCTAACCGCAGATGATGGCGATACCGCTCTGACCATGCTAGAAGAAAACCCGGACATAAAACTACTCATTACAGACTACAACATGCCCAGAATGAATGGCTTTGAATTTCTCGAGGAAATCAGAAAAGACGAAAAGTTGAAGGAAACAGTGGTTTTTGTACTGACAACATCTCGCTCAGAAGAAGATTTGTTAGCTGCCTACAAAAAGAGTATTGCTGGATACGTAGTTAAAACTGATTTACAGGCAG
>JBFHPN010000285.1:0-4104 GCA_041592735.1 Oleiphilaceae bacterium
CCCCAGCAGACGCAACGAGCTCTTTAAACTCATTAACATCTTCGCGCTTTTCATCCGCATAAAAGTCTATATGCACAAGTACAGCTAATTCACCAGAATCAGGGCGGTCAAACATAGAAGCGCTCTCCAGAGAAGAACAAGCGAGGAAAACATGAGGTAAGAAATAAACAGGGGATCACTAATAACCGTTTAACGACACCCCGTGAAGATTTTATGCTGCCAGACATCCATGACTGGCAGAATGCGATTAAGCTTCCTGATCTTCCGGCGTGCTCACACGCACATTACGAGCAGGAACAACCGTAGATATAGCGTGCTTGTATACCATTTGGCTGACAGTATTTTTCAAAAGTATGACGAACTGATCAAATGACTCGATCTGACCCTGTAATTTAATGCCGTTCACCAAGAAAATGGAAACCGGAATTCGCTCTTTGCGGAGCGCATTTAGATAAGGATCTTGAAGTGAGTGGCCCTTAGACATTTTATTATCTCCTAATATTTTTTGAATCTGTCTAGTTAATTATGATGTCCGTTTAACGCAAATAAAGTATTCAATATGTGAGCTGCGTCTTAATATGCGGCATTTTCAACGATTTTCAGTGCTTTAGCCAGTACTTTTGTATCATTCGTGTCTAATTGATACAAATTTGGCCAAGCTCTCAGCCACGTCAACTGCCGTTTAGCCAATTGGCGTGTGGCAATTATTCCTCTTTCGCGCATACTATCATAGCTTAAGTTTCCATCCAGATAGTCCCACACCTGCCGATAACCCACGCAGCGCATTGAGGGCATCTCTGCATGCATGCTTTCATCGTGATAAAACGTTTTTACCTCTTCCACAAACCCATTTGCAAGCATCGCATCAAAGCGCTGCGCTATACGCTCATGCAACTCTTTTCTGTTTTGCGGCGCAATGGAAAGATTCAAAAACCGATAAGAAAGCGCAGGTAATCCGGCTGAGGTATTGTCTGCATCATTTTCAGTGTAACCGGCAGCCCTATTTTTTCCAGTTGTTTGTGCCTGTTCCTGCCAGATTTGCGTCATTGTCTTACCGGTCACCCGATATACTTCAAGCGCTCTTTGCAAGCGCTGCGGATCACCCGGTTTAATTCGCTGAGCTGATTCCGGGTCCACTTTGGCCAAAAGTTCGTGCAGATAAGGCCAGCCATGCTGCTCTGCTTCTTGTAAAATCTGCTGACGCACCTGCTCATCTGCGCTGGGCAAGTTTGCAATGCCCTGCTGAATGATTCGATAGTACATCATGGTTCCACCAACCAGCAGAGGCACTTTTCCCGCCGCGGTAATGGCCTGCATTTCCTTGAGCGCATCCTGATAAAACCTGGCCACCGAATAAGTCTCTGATGGATCTATAATATCAATTAACCGGTGCGGCGCACGTGCCAGAAGAGTCTTATCAGGTTTAGCGGTACCTATATCCATACCTCTATAAATCAGTGCCGAATCGACACTGACTATTTCAAAAGGCATGCGTTCTGTCAGCGAGAGCGCCAAGTCTGTTTTTCCGGCTGCGGTAGGCCCCATCAAACAAACAGCCAACGGCAAATGCTCTGTAGCTGAAAGCTGTGCTTTGTTTTCATTTAGCAAAGGAACGCCCTGCATCAGCGACCTCTCAGGAATAACTTATCCAGCTCATGCATGCTCAAGGCCGTCCAGGTGGGACGTCCGTGGTTACACTGACCACTTCGTTCGGTTTCTTCCATATCGCGTAACAATGCATTCATTTCCGGGATCGTCAGCATTCTGTTTGCACGCACGGAACCATGACACGCCATACTGCTCATCAACTCATTAGCGGCTTTTTCTAACTGATCTGAATAACCATATTCGATCATATCACTCAATAAATCTCTGACTAACAAGGCAACATCTACATGCTGAAGAATGACCGGAACCTGCCTGACCACAATACTCTCGGGCCCTGATCGTTCCAGCCGCAGACCAAATTTGAGCAAGCCTTCAGCGCAGGTCTCTGCCACATCCGCTTCTTTCTGGCTCACTGCAATATTCATTGGCACCAGCAATGGTTGCGCAACAATTCCATCTCGATAGAACGCATTTTTCATTCTTTCATAAGTAATACGCTCATGAGCAGCATGCATATCAACCACGATCAATCCCTGGGCGTTTTGAGCCAGAATATATATTCCATGAAGCTGAGCGATGGCATAACCAAGCGGATAATCGCTACCCGCAGTTTGAGCATTGGCATTCAGTTCTTGTTCGCCTGAACGCACCTTTGAAGCAGGCTCTGGATGCAAGCCCCTGTATAGCTGCATATGCTCTGCCAGACCAACTGAACCCGCCTGACTTTCTGTATAAGGTGACGCAAAACGCTGCGCAGGATACCCTTCTCGAGCCGAGTTCGTCTGCAAGAGCGACATGGCACTTTGTGCCCCGTAACTTGGAGAAAAACCGGGCATGGCGCCATTATGTTGACTCTCGGCAGGCACGCTCCCGAAAGACACATTTGATTCTGATCCATGCAAGCCGGAAACAGCGCTTTCCGGCCTGATATCTGCTAACGATTTATGCAGACCACGAAATATAAAATCGTGCACCATGCGGCCATCTCTGAAGCGCACCTCATGCTTGGTCGGATGCACATTGACATCGACCAGCGATGGATCAAGCTCAAGGTACAAGACAAACGCCGGATGGCGGCCATGATAAAGTACATCTCGATATGCCTGTTTAACAGCATGTGTTACCAGCCTGTCGCGGATCACCCGACCATTGACAAAGAAATACTGCAAGTCAGCCTGACTTCGGGAAAAGGTAGGCTTCGCCACCCACCCCCATAATTTGAATCCCGTTGCCTCCACATCGATGGGCAAGGCATTCTCCATAAAGGGCTTTCCACAGAGTGATGCAACACGCTGTTCTTTTTCAGCAAGATTTAGAGCCGGCCGTAAATTATGGATGTTTTTCTGATTATGATTTAACTCAAACGCAACCTCAAAACGGCTTAGGGCCTGCCTTTTTAATACTTCTTCAAGGTGCCCGAATTCTGTTTTATCGGTACGCAGAAATTTTCGCCTGGCAGGTGTATTGAAAAATAAATCACGCACCTCTACCGAGGTCCCTCGATTATGCGCAACCGGACTCAGACTCGCTTCCATATCCCGGCCTTCGGTGATCACTTGCCAACCCTGCTCGGCATGTTCGGTCCGGGAACTAAGCACCAATCTGGAAACTGAGCTGATACTGGCCAGCGCCTCACCTCGGAAACCCAGCGTTGCAACAGCTTCAAGATCCTCAAGGGATTCAATTTTACTGGTCGCATGCCGACTCAGCGAAAGCGGCAAATCATCTTTATCCATACCTTCACCGTCATCTCTGACCAGTATGCGCTTGATTCCTCCCGCCTCAACATGCACCTGTATTCGCTTACCACCAGCATCAAGGGCATTTTCAAGTAGTTCTTTGACCACAGAAGCGGGCCGTTCAACGACTTCACCAGCGGCTATCTGGTTGGCTAATCGCGCAGAAAGTTTATGGATTTTACTCATGAAAACGACTATTCAATCAAAAGTGTCTTAAATCGATCAATATAACTGGCAAGCACTCATAAAGAACACTTGCTGTCTTAGAAAAACAGAGAGAAGCATGCAAGACCGATCAAGATATTGCAAGGATGAAATAACAACGACGTTATCAGCTTGATGGTAATTTCAGGCGCTGGCCAACAATCAATTGATCTGATGCAAGACCGTTAAGACGACGTATTTCCTCGAGCGGAAGCTGATTACGCTGAGCGATATGCGTCAGGGTATCTCCACGCTGAACAATGTAACTGATCAACGAAACAGGATGTTGACCCGTCAGGCCCGCCTGCTTATGCCTGGATTGCTTCAACCAAGCCAGCAAGGTTCCCGGTGGAGGCGTAGACTCAAAATAATTAACAATACCCTTATGTATCGAGGACGCTAATTCTTGCTGATACGACTCAGATTTCAGACGCCTTGCCTCGTCAGGATTTGATATAAAGCCTGTCTCGACCAGAATTGACGGAATATCCGGTGATTTCAGTACCACAAACCCCGCTTGTTGAACCGTTTTTTTATGCAGATGCGCCATAGA
>JBFHPN010000286.1:0-4103 GCA_041592735.1 Oleiphilaceae bacterium
AGCAAGACCATGAGCAAAAGCAACCCGCCAAGGGTACGGCTGAATTTAAAACTATTAAGGCGGGGTGTGGTATTCGCTATGACCCTGATACATTGGATGAGGAGGCAGGCTTTGACTTTTCTGCGGCAGAAAACCTCAAACCGCAGATGCCTGAGGCGCCGCATACCCCTCGCGATAACTCGGATACTTGAGTTGATAGCCACTGTTTAACATGCGTTGGTTGGTACAGCGCTTGCTGCCAGCCCGTCGTTTAATCTGATGCCCCTCGCTCTGCTGAATGACAAGTTGTGTTTGGGATTCAGCGGCCAGGTCTTTTTGTAACTCTGCCGCGATATAGCAATAGACATCGGCCAACTCTACCGGCATCGAATCACTGGCAATGTACAAGGCTTCAGGTTTGCGGCCCTGGTCTAACAGTTTTATCAAGTGACATAAAAAGCCCACACAATCATCTTCATGTATGCGATTGCTGAACCCGCCTGCAAGGGACACCGGCTGCTGTGTTGCAAGTGCATGCCTGACCTGATCAATCAAGCGGCTGCGCCCTCCTCCGTAAATGCCGCTGAAGCGCACGATGGTGCTGGGGACAGGATAGCCTTGCAGATACTGTTCTGCTTCCAATAAAATTCTTCCGGAAAACTGCTCTGGCTGACAGAGGGTTTGTTCATCGACCCACTCATGCTGTTCATGATGAAACACGCTGGTGCTGGAAACAAAGATAATATGTTCTAAGCTGGGCGCGTGGGGTAATGCCGCTAATAAATTCTTAAGGCCCACAAAATAGGCATTTCGGTAACCATGCTCACTGCGTTCACTTGGGCTCAGGCAGTAAATTAAATAATGCACGCCTTGAGGAATGCTTGCCTCTAATGCCGGGCGCAGTTGCTCAGGCTTTGTCAGATCTGCAAAACAAAGCCCTATCTTGTCAGTGGCCTGCTGCGGGCTTCGTTTTAGTGCCGTCACCAGATGATCTGTTGCAAGTTGAGCGGCCACGCGTTGCCCGAGTTTACCATAGCCTGCGAGCAGAATACGTTTGTCTTGCATAGCGCTTTACCTTTTCTATATGATTTATCGATTTACTGAATTCAGCAGCTGACAGGTGCCTCAGGAGTCCTACAAACATGCCCGCCCTTGATGAAATCGAACTGACCCAGTTAAAGGGAGTGGGTGTCAAGCTGGCAGAAACCCTCGCCAAACTCGATATTCATAATCTGCAGGATTTATTATTTCATCTGCCCTTTCGTTATGAAGATCGAACCCGAATACAGCCTGTTTCTGCACTCAGGCCCGGCATACAGGGCTTGTTTGAAGTCGAGGTGCTCGGCTCGCGTGTGGCTCAAGGCCGACGGCGTAGTCTTGAAGTTCAGGTGGCGGATACGAGTGCCTCAACAACCCTGCGTTTTTACTACTTCAGCGCCGCACAGGCAAGACAATTAAGTAAAGGAACCCAATTGCGTTGTTTTGGTGAAGCGCGTTTAGGTAAAACCGGTGTAGAGTTTTATCATCCTGAATACACGATTCTGACAGACGAACGCAATCAGCCGCCGGATCGCCTGACACCCGTGTATCCAGCCACAGAGGGCCTGCAACAAACCCGTATCAGAGCCTTATGTCAGCAAGCCTTAAGCTGGCTGGATCGCTGTGCAGTTCAGGATTTACTGCCTGAATCGATTCGACTGGCGTATCAGCTCCCTGAACTTAAATATGCTCTGCAGTATTTGCACCAGCCCCCCGTTGAGGCGGATCAGCTTGCACTGCTGGAGGGGCGTCATCCTTGCCAGTCTCGCTTAATTGTCGAGGAATTATTAGCGCATCATCTTAGCCTGCTTAAATTACGAACGGGGCTGCAGTCACATCCTGCGCTGCGCTGTCAGTCTCATCAAGACAGCAAATTGATCCGTGATTTTCTCAATCAGCTTCCGTTTTCACTGACGTCAGCGCAAAGCAGAGTCGTGGAGGAAATCAATAAGGATTTAAGACAGGGAATACCGATGCTGCGGCTGGTACAAGGGGATGTCGGATCGGGTAAAACCGTAGTAGCTGCGCTGGCCGCCCTGCAAGTGATTCAGGCAGGGGCTCAGGTGGCATTAATGGCACCGACGGAAATTCTGGCCGAACAGCACATGTCTAATTTTCAGCAATGGTTTGCCAGTTTAGTTAAGGCACCGGGGTGCAAGCTACGGATCACCTGGCTGAGTGGAAAAACCAAAGGAAAATCCCGTGAACAGGCTTTGCTGGAAATCAGCCAGGGTGAGGCCGATATCGTGATAGGAACACATGCTTTATTTCAGGATGAGGTCGAATTCAAGTGCCTGGCGATGGCGATCATTGATGAGCAACATCGTTTTGGCGTGCATCAGCGGCTCTCACTCAAAAATAAAGGGCTTAAAACCGGCTGGGTGCCCCATCAATTAATTATGACGGCGACGCCCATTCCGCGCACACTTGCGATGAGCGCCTATGCAGACCTGGATACCTCGATTATTGATGAGCTGCCGCCCGGGCGCCAGAAAATTGAAACTTTTGCCGTGCCGGATACGCGTCGGATGGAAATGGTTGAGCGGGTTAAAAATGCCTGTCTTTCGGGGTGTCAGGCCTACTGGGTATGCACGCTCATTGAAGAATCAGAAGCGCTGCAATGCCAGGCCGCTGAGGACACCCTCGCCTGGTTGCAAGAACAGCTGGCAGGCCTGGTTATCGGCTTGGTTCACGGGCGCATGAAAGCGCAGGACAAGAGCCTGGTAATGGACTATTTCAAGGCAGGTAAAATAGATGTGCTGGTGGCTACGACCGTTATAGAGGTTGGGGTGGATGTTCCCAATGCCAGCCTGATTATTATTGAAAACCCCGAAAGGCTGGGGCTGGCGCAGTTGCACCAGTTAAGAGGCCGGGTTGGCAGGGGTGCGGTGCAAAGTTTTTGTGCGCTCATGTATCATCCACCGCTCTCTGCTCAGGGTAAAGAACGTTTGAATGTTATGCGTGAGAGTAACGATGGTTTTATTATTGCAGAAAAAGATTTGGAACTTCGTGGGCCGGGAGAAGTCCTGGGTACCCGACAAACCGGCCTGATCAGCTTCAAACTGGCAGACTTACAGAGAGATCAGCGCTGGTTGCCGGAAATCAAGAAAATGGCGCCAGACGTGATCAAACAGTCCCGGCTCAGCGAATTGTTGATAAAGCGCTGGATTGGACAGCGGCAGCGTTATGCAGAGGTATAGCCAGGCTATTATGCGAATCGGCATTGCAAATACGTCACATATTCAAAAAAAATATAATCAACCGAATCGATTGCACAGCAGCTTGCTTCGGCCTGAACTACACTTGGGGTAATGTATGAATAATGAAGAGCAAAAGCCCATGATATCTGCTGCGGTCAATAAAGTATTTGAAATTTATCAGAGCCAGAATGAAGAATTGCTGTCGAATTCCAACAAACCCGTTCTTGTGCCAAAACAGGATGCCCAGCTGGATGCAATGATTCGTATGACCATTCTGGGTGATACCCTTGGCCGTATACAGGTGATTTTTCCTCAAAACGGAATGCTGGATATTGATGCGCTGAACCAGAAAATGGGGCGCAGCCTGGAAGCATTGCCTCAAGAGGATATGGCAAATGTAATGCGCCAGTTTGAGTTGAGTAAACTCCCGGCTATTCCCGACATCACCGGTTTTCCAACAGTGATAGAAGAAAGCATTCTCGGGTTTGAGAACTTTTATCTTGAATCTGAAGATACTGACAATGTGATAAAACTGTCTAAACAAGCGTTTATTGCACTGACCAAAAAAGCCAAAGTCTTGCATTTTGTGGTACCGGTTGCAGAGATTCACTGCAATCTCTATAAAGCAGAAACTGATTTGGCTCAGATTAACCATGCCATAGAAAAATTCACATCGCTCAGAATTAAACAGCGTTTAGAAGATACCCTGGAATTACCGCCTTTACCCCAAAGTGCGCAGGATATTATTCGCCTGCGTACCAACCCCGATGCCACTGCAGATGAGCTGGCATCGATTATCGAGAGAGATCCAAGCCTGGCAGCTCAAGTTGTCAGCTGGGCATCCAGTTCCTTTTATAACGCGCCGGGAAAAGTAAGATCAGTTGA
>JBFHPN010000287.1:0-4097 GCA_041592735.1 Oleiphilaceae bacterium
GTGAAATTCAAGCGCCCGGCTTTGTAATGCGTCTCTACTAATGGCGTTAAACCGGGCTCATAAATAGGAATGATGCCTTTCTTCAGATTTTCAACACGCTCTTTGTTTACGTCTACGCACAACACATCATGCCCGACTTCTGCTAAAACCGCGGCCTGAACCAAGCCGACATAACCAATCCCAAAAACCGTTACTTTCATTTCAAAAGATCCTTATTTTATATATCTTTATTTAAACCAATTCTTTCAACTCTATCTCGAGGTTCACACCCGCTGTCAAAATACTTTCACTAACAGTACCAAAAGGAAAATCATCAATCATTCGTTCAAGACGCGGCAGGCAACGCTTCAAATTGGTATAGTGCCGGAAGCGGGAGAACCAGCTGGCACCAGGCACTCTGGGTTGATCTGCATCGATCTCCCAGGGATGTAAATAAAAAATCTGTGGCCTCGTACCCTTTAAACTGGCGCGTTCAAACAGAAAACGTGAAAGAAAGTACGGATATTGCCTGAAGTAGCCACCACCCGCAGCAGGAACAGATATTCCGGCCACTTTGGCAGTGGTTAAGGGGAATTCCGTAATCACCCCGCCACCGCTGGTTTTAATACGATAAGGCCGCTCAGGGCTGTTGGGCATACCATAATTATCATGACGAATTGGAAAAATACTGGAGTCCCAGGCAAATCCCAACTCTGCAAGAATATCCAATGCCCAGAGTGATTTCGCCGTAATCGAATAACTGGCCGCCCGATAACCCACAACTGCTTGCTGCGCCTGGTCTTCCAGTATTTGCTTGGAACGATGCGTCTCCTCACGAAAAATCTCTGGCGTCTGGGAATAGACTAATTGATGACTATAACCGTGAGACGCAATTTCATGCCCCTGCGCAACGATTTTCCGAACGATCTCCGGATAACGCTCTGCCACCCAACCAAGCACAAAGAAGGTCGCTTTTATCTGCTTCTGTTCAAATAACTGCAAGAGCACGTCCGTATTACGCTCTACCCTGCAAGGGTAGCGATCCCATCCCTTGGCATCAATCACCTTAGCAAAAGCCGCAACATGGAAGTAGTCTTCGACATCCACGGTCATGGCGTGTTTTATCTTGTTGCTTGTCAATTTAGATTCCTTTTTTGTTTATCACCACCAGACCATCTTTAAGGCTTACGATTCTCCTCAAATGGCCTGTATTTCGTCCAGTCACCTTATTAAAAACCAAGAACTTATCATCTGTCAGCAGAACTCTGTAAAAACAATAAATATTTAGATCTCATATCCAAAAGCCAGTAACATATAACCCTTATTGTCAATTGCGACTGCAATATAAAGATAGTATGACAAATAAAGAAGGTATGACAAAAAAGGGACCACATGAGATTAGTATCACTGGATATTTTGCGCTTTTTAGCCGCATTTGCTGTTGTGTTATACCATTATACAGCAAGAGCAGAAGCCAATAGTTTCCCTGATTTAGCAGCATTTACAAAGTTTGGGTATCTGGGTGTTCCTCTCTTCTTCATGATTAGCGGTTATGTCATCGCACTTTCTGCCTATAACCGAACTCCCTACGAATTTGCCGTATCCCGTTTCACAAGACTTTACCCGGCTTTCTGGGTTAGCATCCTTATCACATGCATTATCACTATTTACTTTGCGCAAGAACGATATACAGCAACTCAAATTCTGGCCAATTTAACCATGCTTAATGATTATCTGGGAATTGATAATATTGACGGTGTCTATTGGACTTTACAAGTTGAACTCAAGTTTTATGCCTGCATTTTTATTCTTTTACTATTTGGCGTCTTCAAATATATAAAATGCTGGCTCAGCCTGTGGCTTGCCATCACCATCTGCTACTTACTTTTTAAACAACCATTTTTTATGGGATGGTTCATCAACCCACATTACTCCCCTTTATTTATCGGCGGGGTTGCGTTGTATCTTATTCACAGAGATGGCCCAGGCACCTATAATTTAGTTACTCTGATTATTTCGGCGATATTGGCGTGTTATCTTGGCTTTAATCAATCCAGCGCATTCATCCATAATGCCTCGATTCAGGATCAATATACTGCATCTCTGGTGATTCTTGGCTTTTATGTATTATTTTACTGTTTAGTCACTAGTAAATATCAGCTTAAAGAAAATGGCGTATTTCTTCTTTTAGGCTCACTGACTTACCCCTTATATCTCATTCATAATGCTGCGGGTAAGGCGATTATAGATTTTTACAAATCAACGATAGCTGAATGGTTTATCGTGCTGGTTGTTACTGCATGTTGTTTGCTGGTTTCTTACCTGATTCACGCACAAATTGAACGCAGAACCGCACCAGCTATAAAGCACTTTTTCTTAATCAAGCTAAGATCAAGAGAAAAACTAAACTCTCATTCAAACTAATTTAAGCGAACGTTAACATGTGCGGTATTACTGGATATATTACGAAAAACACGCAAAATTCTGAGCAAACTCAACAGACTGTGCTTAACATGTCCAGACAGTTAACGCACAGAGGCCCTGATGCGTTTGGCACATGGATATCAGAGAATAATGATATTGCACTCGCCCACCAACGCTTAGCCATTGTTGATTTATCACCCGCCGGCAAACAACCGATGGAAGGGCCAAGCTTTACCTTGGTCTTCAACGGTGAAATATACAATTATCGTGAAATTAAAAAAGAACTTTCAGCGCTGGGCATCTCATTCAAAAGCCAATCTGATACCGAAGTCCTTCTGCTGGCACTTGAACAATGGGGGCTTGAACCGACACTTGAGCGCCTGGAAGGTATGTTCGCGTTTGCAGCCTATCATAAAAATGACAAGCAGCTCTTTTTAGCAAGAGACAGGATGGGCGAAAAGCCCCTGTATTATAGCCAACAGCCCGGCCTGTTTTTATTTGCCTCTGAACTGAAAGCGTTTAAAAAGCACCCTTCATGGCAAAGCAACATAGACCTTCGTTCATTGGGACTTTACTTCAAGCATAATAACATTCCTGCGCCTCATACCATTTATGAAAACACCTATAAATTAAAACCTGGCTGTTACCTGAGTGTCGATCTGGCATCCCTCCGCTTTTCTGAGCATACTTACTGGTCGGCACGAGATGTCTTTATTCGAGGCGCCAATGCCCCGTTCCAGGGAACACCAGATCAGGCAGTGGTGGAACTTGAGTCACGATTAAAACAATCCATTAAAGATCAGATGATAGCGGATGTACCTTTGGGTGCGTTTTTATCTGGCGGTATCGACTCTTCAACTGTCACTGCTATTATGCAGAGCATGTCCTCCTCGCCGATAAAAACATTCAGCATAGGCTTCAACTTCGATACCTTTAACGAAGCAAAACATGCAAAAGCCATCGCGAACCATTTAGGTACCTCTCACACCGAACTGTACGTCAATGAAAGTGATGCAAGGGATGTTATCCCATCCCTGCCTGAAATTTACGACGAACCCTTTGCAGACTCATCCCAAATCCCCACCTACCTGGTCTGCAAGCTTGCAAAAGAACATGTGACGGTGGCGCTTTCCGGGGATGGCGGCGACGAGTTATTTGCGGGCTACTCCCGCTACAATCAAATTGTCAACGCATGGCATAAACGCATTTCGCCTTCCGGTAAGCTGAATTCTGCACTTTTTTCTTTCCTGGCATCCTTACCGCCCGGACTTGTCGATTCATTATTGTCTCCCATTCTGTCTGCTCGCGGTAACTATACAAAATACAGCAGCCTCCGCTTGCAGACTAAAAGCTGGAAAATGAAAAATGAAAAATTGCCCGCGTTCTATATGGATATGATCGGATTCTGGCAAACGCAATCAAACCTAATCAAGACACCGGAAAAACATTCCTATGCGCTCGATTATTCTGATTTAACAGCAAGCCCGTTATCGCCACTCAAACAATTGCAGTATCTGGATACCCAAATGTATCTGCCCGACGACATATTATGCAAAGTAGATCGCGCCGGTATGGCCGTCAGCCTGGAAACCCGCATTCCGCTGCTTAATCACAAAGTCGTTGAATTTGCAGCAACCCTGCCCGATGCCATTAATACTCGTCACGGCAAAACAAAATGGCCTCTGCAACAGGTA
>JBFHPN010000288.1:0-4090 GCA_041592735.1 Oleiphilaceae bacterium
CATCAGCACCGCCAGCAAAGAAGGCGATAATTCAGATTGCCAGGACATATAAGGATAGGTTTCCACAATCGTCTGGTCTGCTGAAAAACGGGTTTCGACCACTTTTTCCAACTGCCAGGAGTCACGCTGATAAATGGCACGAACCGCGAAACGCGAAAGCTGGAGCTCTCGCTGGTCGTTATAGTATTGCAACGAAACCCCATGCAAGACGCCATTTGGTTCAACAGCATTAAAATGCATGAACACCTGCCCTTCGCGGTGCCAGAAACCGCTCTGAATCACCGCATTTTCACTAGCCCCCTGGCGAATGGCTTTCTGGCTTTGGGCAATCCTCTCTGTTAACGGCGCGATATATTCACCGATAAACAGCGATAATAACACAACAACCAGGGCGGGCTTCATTGCTGAGAAAACAATGCGCCCTGTGGATACCCCTGATGCACGCAACACCACTAGCTCACTATTTTTTGCCATCGCCCCCAAACCTACCAGACAGCCCATAAAGGCCGCCAAGGGCAAATAATCGTAAACTCTGCGAGGCAAGGTTGTGAACACAAAGATAAGCGCTTCAATTGTTTGATAGTTGCCCTCTAATTCATCCATTTCACCAATGAACGCAAACATAAAATCCAGAGAAAGCACAATCGCCATCACCAACAGCATGGCCGCAGCTACGGTAGAAACAATATAGCGATCAAGCCTTCGCATGCCGACGCCCCCGGATAAATAAGCGCCCATAGCGCTGGATTAACTTATCTTTCTCTAACAATAAAAGGGAGATAAACAGGAAAAAAAGATGCACACTCCATAAACCCAGCCATTCAGGAAGTTCTCCTTTGGCCACATTTTTACGTGCAACAATCAACAATCCTAAATAGGCAACATAAATCAACATGGCTGGAAACAAGTGGGCAAAACGCCCCTGGCGGGGGTTTACGCGACTCATGGAAACCGCCAGCAAGGTCATGATCGGTACCAGAATCGGTAAGGATATCCGCCATTGCAGAAGCGCCATGGCTTTAAGATCATTTTCCTTCGACAGAAGCTCAGCAGAACTCATTGCTTCGCGATCAATTTTAGACACTTCTACATCAACTTCCTCGATCTTCATGCCGTACTGATCAAACGCAATACGCTGATACTGAAGTTGCCCCGGCTTACCCAGATAACGCGTACCATTCTTAAGAATCAGGTAACGTTCACCGTCCGGATCAATAAGCTGAATACCCGATTCAGCATAAATTAAATTAACCAGATCTTCTTGCCCGGTTCTGGCAGCGATAAAAACATTATTCATAATTTTTTTATCGTCACTGATGGATTCCGCATAAACCACACTCTTCAATGTATCAAAAGGCTGAAATCTGCCCTGCAACAACATTTCAAATTCGGTTTTCTTGGATTGCTCCAACAATAGACGATCAACATTCTGCATACCCCAGGGAGTGATGAATAAACTCATCGCGCCCACCAGCAGCGCCACCATAAATGAGAAAACCAGACTGGTCATGAGCAAGCGCCGACGGCTGTAGCTACAGGCATGTAATACCGTCATTTCACTTTCAAGATACATCCTGCCATATGCCAGCAAGATGCCTATAAAAAAGCCCAGAGGCAAAATCAGCTCCAGAAACCCGGGCAGTCGATATGCCATGATCGCAAGAAGAATATCTGGGGATATACCGCCAGAAGCAGCTTTGGCAAGATAGCGAATAAATCGGCCGCTCATGAACACCAGCAACAATACAATGGTCACTGCAAACATTGAGACCATGACTTGCCTGCCAAGATATTTAAATATGATCAAACAGAAACCCTTTAAATTTGAATTAAAGTCACTATGTTACATGCAGCTTGACGAATGAATTGCTATTCTATGCTGATAAAGATATCTAAACCACCCAAAGATACTCCGTGAGAATATTGTTTGCGCATTGACCAACCAATCAATCGACTTACCGAGAAGCTTACCCAGAAAAGAGACTATTATGAATTATCGTGCCACAAACACCGCGCTTCTATCTCAAACCACAGACTGCATCTGCTTACCCGTCTTCGACAAAGGGGAACTCTGTTCTCAGGGTAAGCAGATTGATGAAACCTTAGCAAATAGTATCAGCCAGTATATTGAGCGCTTCAAATTTTCAGGTGAAACCGGAAAAGCCGCGATCTTTCCTGTGCAACATCAAAATGTTAAGCGCATTATACTGCTGGGTATCGGAGAAACCAGCAAATTCAATCGAAGCGCTCTCAGAAAGACTGCGAAGGCACTTGCTGCAACGGCAAAAGAAGCCAACGTTTCTGAATTAAGCCTCGACTTCAGCCAGATTAAAATCAGCGACAGCATTACTAATAACTTGGAGTATCTGAGCGAAACGATTCTTGCTATCGAAGAAAGCCATTACAACTTTGATCAATTCAAAACCAAAAAAGCCAGCGAACACCAATTCAAAGACCTTACTTTTCACACACCCAATGGCGACACCGCTTTAGCAGATAAACTCATCCAACAAGCTTGCGCGCAGTCAGAAGGAATGAAATTCACCAAAGACCTCGGCAATATGCCAGGCAATGTATGTACCCCTTTATACCTCGCTGAGCAGGCCGAAAAGCTGGCAGAAAACCACCCGAAAATCAGTGTGAAAATTCTGGAAGAAGAGGAAATGGAAGCATTGCAAATGGGCGCCTTCCTTTCGGTAGCTAAAGGCAGTATTGAGCCAGCCAAACTGGTGGTTATTGATTACAAAGGCGCGCCGGAAGATCAGCCACCTCATGTACTGGTAGGCAAAGGCATCACCTTTGATACCGGTGGCATCAGCCTTAAGCCAGGCCCACAAATGGATGAGATGAAATATGATATGTGCGGCGCAGCCAGTGTACTGGGTACTCTGCTGGCAATCAGCAAACTGAATGCGAAAATCAATGTAATCGGCTTGTTAGCATGCGCTGAAAATATGCCTGCCGGGCATGCATCCAAACCCGGAGATATTGTAACTACCGCATCCGGACAAACCGTTGAGATCTTGAATACCGATGCCGAGGGGCGACTGGTCCTTTGCGACACGCTCACCTATGCGGAACAATTCAAACCAGCCTCAGTGATAGACATTGCCACCCTTACGGGAGCCTGCATTGTCGCATTGGGCGACTGCACATCCGCTGTCATGGGCAATAACGAAACACTAGTCAGTGAGATTCTGGCTGCCGGTCAGTCTGCTAACGACAAAGCCTGGCAACTACCTATCTGGGATGAATACCAGGAACAGATCGACAGCCCTTTTGCAGACATGCAAAACATTGGAGGCAAAGGCGCGGGTAGCATTACGGCTGCATGCTTTCTGGCACGTTTTACCAAGAACTACCCCTGGGCGCATCTGGATATTGCGGGAACGGCCTGGGTTTCTGGCGGTAAAAATAAAGGCGCTACTGGCCGCCCGGTTCCGCTATTACTGAACTACCTGCTAAGCAAAGAAAGCTGATCCTGACAAGCACACCTTTGAATACCTGAGGGTATTCAAAGGTCAATTTCACTCATTCACCGTTTTTAAAATTTTCAGTATCTCTCCTGAACGGGTCATTTTATAGATCTCGGCATCAAAGGCCTGTCTGAACCTCATATGAAACGGATACTTTCCAAGCTCAATCGCTTTTTTTGAATAACCTATATAAACAGGATCTTCACCAATAAGCGCCGCTTTCTTTAAATGATGGAATGCCTCCTGCTTAAACTGCCCAGACTTCAACAACCTGGCATATTCCAAATCAAAGGCACGCTCTTCCATCATAATGCACTGAACACTTCCGGCACCCAGGTTTATAATATTCTCAACCGAACCTTTTGCTTCCTGATAGCGAATTTTACCCTGTTTGACCAATGCATAGAATTTCTCACCACCCCATCCATCGAAGCCTGCTACATTACCCACTTTTAAACCTACATAATCTTCCGGCCAATTAGAGCGCGGGTTAATCAGCTGATCAGCATGGCAGATGCTAATAATGGTTTCGTTGGCAAAAGGCAAAGAGTAAGGATATAAATAAGGCCAGTCATGCCCATGAAAGAAGGCGGGGGCCAGACCAAAGCCTTCCC
>JBFHPN010000289.1:0-4083 GCA_041592735.1 Oleiphilaceae bacterium
CTTATTACTTATTAACTACGCTAAATTTTTTCAACTTTATCCCCGACCCGAATTATTCCACTTTTAAGTATTTTTGCACAAATCCCCCCGTGCCCCAGCATGGCTGCGACAGCCCCCGGCCCTAATACCTGCTCCATGCGAACACAGGGATGACACTGCGCTGTTGCCTCAAATTCTGCCGTACCAATACGAAAGCGCTGATGCCTTAAGGCCAGCAGATTAATGCCAGACACAACCAGATTACGTCTTAATAGTTCCGGATTGATTGATTCGATTCCCATCAACTCTTGAACCACCGCAATATGCTCCTGATTTATCAGGGTTACCTGCCGCGCAGTGCCGGGTGTGCCTTTGCATCGCCGATCACCTTCAAGCCCCAAACCACTATGCGCATGAACCTGATCGACAATCATCAAGGGCGCTTTGCGTTCTGGTCGTAAACCAATCCATTCAAGTTGACCGGGCTTTATCTCTTGCAAATGCCGACTTAATAAACTGCCTACTGAATTCATCTCAACTCCCCTTTTATAAATCTGAATGGCTTCAGAATAGTTTTCGTTATCATATAAAGATAACTTCGATTAAAATCAATCCTATTATTTTCAGCTATGCTATCACTTATCCGTTTTTAGCCTTGAAAAGGGTGTCAGCTTCTTACCCAATCCTAGCTTATTAACTCCTTAAGCGTTCTGCTAATGCACTATTTTAGGGGGCCTTTTGGCAACGATACCTTCTTTTGTACCCTCCGGACTCAGCGCCAAAGAGGCAAGCCGAAAATTTCTTGGGCAAGATAGAAATTTTGATGGGCTGGCTGAGCGCTTCAAGCGCAATATTTACGGTGGGCTAAAAGGTGACATACGCATTGCCGTGTTACAACGTGATCTCGCTGCCCATATATTTACATCTTCAGATACCAAACCTTTACGAATACTCGACGCCGGCGGCGGACAAGGACAATTCTCACTGCTCCTGGCAGCACTTGGGCATCACATCACACTATGCGATATCTCTTCAGATATGTTGGCCCTGGCAGCTGAAGACATACTTAAACAGGGGCTTGAGAAACAGTTTGAATTTCGTCATGAGTCGATTCAATCCCTATCTAAACGCGTCCTGGATTCGGAATTTTCTGGCTATGACCTGGTGTTATGCCATGCTGTCATGGAGTGGGTAATCGACCCTGAGTCCTTGCTAAAGGATCTAGCGTCTTTGGTGCTACCAGGCGGGCACTTGTCCTTAACGTTTTATAATAAAAACGGCGTGATGATGAAAAACTTGTTGCGTGGAAATTTAAATCGCGTATTGCAGCAGGACTTCACAGCGTACCCCGGAAGCCTCACGCCAACCCACCCCTTATCACCCGACAACGTTGATGCATGGCTGTGTGCACTGCCTTTCGATATTCTTTGCAAAAGCGGTATTCGCTGTGTGCATGACTACATTCTGGATCCGGTTGCAAGGCATAACTCACCAGATACATTGGTTGAGCTGGAACTGCAACTTTCCCGACAGGAACCGTTTTTATCACTTGCCAGGTATATTCACATTCTATGTATCAAAACGGCTGTGTTGAGCGCCCCCGCTGCAAACCCTGCTTCATTATCACAAAAATAGGTGCAACCATTCTATGCTTATTCCGGGTTTCATGAGGATCAATAAATACATCAGTGAAAGTGGTATCTGCTCACGCAGAGAGGCCGATCGTTTTGTGGAACAGGGCAACGTCTTTATCAATGGCAAACGCGCCAAAAACGGCGATCAGGTCGTCCCGGGTGATCTTGTGAAAGTGAATGGCCAGGTGATTGAGCCGCCAGAGGCTGAAGATTTTATTTTTATTGCACTGAACAAGCCCGTGGGGATAGTGAGCACGACCGAAAGCAGTGAACGCAATAATATTATTGATTTTATTAATCATAGTCGGCGCATTTTTCCCATTGGTCGCTTGGATAAAGATTCCCAAGGCCTGATCTTTTTGACCAACAAAGGCGATTTGGTCAATAAAATATTGCGAGCCGGCAACCAGCACGAAAAAGAATACCTGGTGACCGTCAATAAACCACTAAGCGATGAGGTTATTCAAGGCATGAGTTCAGGTGTGCCGATGCTGGGCGTTGTCACTAAGAAGTGCAAAATCACCAAAGAAACACCTTATATTTTCCGCATCACCCTCGTACAGGGTTTAAACCGACAAATTCGTCGTATGTGTGAATACTATCAGTATGAGGTCACAAAACTGGAACGTGTGCGCATCATGAATGTATCCTTGAAAGGCTTGGCCGTGGGCGAATGGCGCGATCTCAGTACAAAGGAATTAGAGGGTTTATTAAAAGCCTGCGAGGGTTCCAAATCTGAAGCGGCGCCCACCCAGAAAATCGTTAAGAAAACCAAAACGCACTCAAGCAGCCAAAAGCACTTTCAGCCTTCAAAACCAAAAGAAAAAGACAACAACACCCATCGCCCAACGAAAAATAAACGAGGTGTATCGAAAGATCGTCGTCGCTAGTTGAATTCGTTATCCGAGAACATGACCAAACAGTGATTTACCTTCAAAATTAATCTTTGTTTTCCTGATTGTCCCTTCACAACATAACGCTGAGCAGTTCATAGCCTGCTTCAGCAGGTGCCACGACCGAGATGAAATAACAAGGCTCTGCACTTCTATTGTGCAGACCATGCACCTGGTTGGTGTATGCCACAACAACATCGCCCGCCTTTATTTTCATTTCAGCCCCCGAATCATCCATCACATAGTCGGCCTCTCCCGAGAGTACCGTCCAGGTATCCTGTCCGAAGGGATGCCTATGGGGCTTAATACTTTGGCCCGCTTTTAGATACCAGGCAACGACCACTGCATCTGCAGAAGAAGTGACCACCTTTCTTATGGGGTCGGCATCGGAGGGCTCGAAAAAGTCATGGCTATCAAATATACGAGGGGAAGACATATTAGCGTTCCTTTTAAAACATTATTTCCCTGTTTTAACAGCAATATTTTTGCCATTGTGCACGCTATCAAGCTGATTTTTTAATTTTTGCCGAAGGTATATTCAAACCAGCTTATTTTATCTGTTTCAGACTTTTTCGAACGGTACAATGCCTGATCTGCTTGTGAATAGAGCTGCTGAAACGGAAGTGAATCACCCGGACTCACCAGGCATGCGCCAATGGAGGCTTCGCAGGTGTCATGTGAAGATGTAATTAACTGTGAGACAGCTGAGTTAATTGAACCACGCAAGGCTGTCAAAAGGGTTTCTGCTATTTCCTGACAAGGCGCAGAAAAAGTCACCACAAACTCATCGCCCCCGAGGCGGTAACAAAAATCGCCCGGTCGATGTAAGACTTGCTTGAAGGCTTCTGCCGCAGCGACTAAGACCCTATCGCCGGTAAGGTGGCCGTATTTGTCGTTGACGCCTTTAAAATGATCAAGGTCGATCAAGGCAAAGACAAAAAAATGCTTTTCTCTTGCCGTTCTTGCCAGTTCGTTTTCAACACTTTTTTCCAGTAGACGGCGATTATATAGCCCTGTTAGATAATCATGCTGAACCTCTTTCTCCAGCATTTTCATGTTGCTGATATCAAACGAAACCGCACACGTTCCGATTAGTTTGTCATCATCATCGAGCAGACGAAATTTAGTGGTGTGGTAGGTGTGAATCGATCCATCTTTATGAAAAACATGCTCTTCCGCCTGAATGGGGATTTCTGTTGTTTGCGCTTTTTTGTCATTTTCCCAAAGTTGCTCGGCAATCTGTTTAGGGAATAAATCAAAAACGTTACGGTTCAGATACGCCTCGGGCTCAGGCCCATCAAGCACTGAAAATTGTTGATTCGCAATCAGAATATTGCCATTCAAATCTTTTGCCGAAATCAATATTGGGGCATTATCCATAATCGCCGATAAAAGGCGGTTTTGTTCTTTAAGCAATCTGATTTCAAGCTGTAATTGCTTGATATTGTCTGAGCCGTCGGTATTTTCCATAATCTTTTCGAATAGCTTATCTAATTAAACAAAGAATGATCGTCCGATGTATATGCGTTAAATCCATACAATTAGCTTTTTTCGGGGCATCATAATAAGAACTATAA